>JAKUPT010000026.1 GCA_022450595.1 Bdellovibrionales bacterium | reverse complement strand
GATCATGAAAACCATGAAAACCATGAAAACCATGAAAACCATGAAAACCATGATGACCATGATGACCATGATGAAGGTAGTTCTAAATCAATTGGCAAAGGTAAAGCAATCGAAGTTGTTGATGAAAAAAAAGGATTTAAGCTAAGTGAAGAAGCAATAAAAATGCTCAATCTAAAATTTCAAAATGTGAATGGAGATGAGTTTGAAATTAAAAAAGATTCTCTTGTCACTTCAAAAAAAATAAAGGGTGTTTATCGATTTAGAGCAGGTTTTTTTAAATTAATGACAGCTCAAATACTTAAAGAGAGTAAAAATAAATACATAGTTAAAGTTACTGGTTTAGAATTTGGAGATCAAATAGTTATTAATGGCCTTGGACTTCTTAGGGTTACAGATGTCTATTCAACAGATAAATCAGAGTATGGACATTCTCACTGATATAGATAAGGAGTAATCACATGATTAATAAAGTAATAAAATTTTCTGTTAATAATAGAATGTTTATTTTTATAGCAGCAATATTATTGATTATATTTGGAATAAAGTCATTTCAGGAGCTATCAATTGATGCTGTTCCTGATATTACCAATACTCAAGTGCAAATCAATACCCAAGTTAAAGGGCTTGTACCTGAAGAAGTAGAGAGAATGGTTACATTTCCAATTGAATACTCAATGAATGGTATACCTGGTGTAGAAACAATAAGATCAATTTCTAGATATGGTATTTCTCAGGTTACAGTAATCTTTACCGAAGATTTTGATATTTATAAAGCAAGGCAGCTTGCTTCAGAGAAACTACAAAACATTGAACTACCTGAAGGTGTTGTGCCGGAAATGGGGCCTATTAGCACTGGTTTAGGAGAAATAGTTCATTATTCAATTGAAGCGAAAAAACCAGAAAAAGACGAAGAAAAAAGGCTGGTTCAGTTAATGGAGCTTCGCTCTATTCAAGATTGGTATATAAAACCCAGGCTTCTCACAGTTAAAGGTATAACTGAAGTAAACACCATAGGTGGATATGAAAAGCAGTTTTTCATTCAACCTAAAATTGAAAAGTTAGCTAGATATGGACTTCATTTTGATGATATTGAATCTGCTATAGAGAGTACTAACTTAAATGTTGGTGGTGGTTATATTCAACAAACGGGAGAACAACTTTTAGTTAGAGGTGTTGGTCTTTTACAAGGTATTAAAGATATTGAAAATGTTGTTGTGAAAAGACTATCTACCTATCAAGTCATAAAAATTAAAGACATCGCTGATGTAAAATTTGATAAAGAAATTCGCACTGGAGCTGCGACAGTAAATGGCGAGGAATCTATTATTGGCACAGCATTTATGCTTTTAGGTGAAAATTCTAGAACTGTGTCTCAAAGAGTAACATCAAAACTAGAGAATATCAAAAAAGATTTACCAGACTGGGTTGAACTTAAAATTTTATATGATCGCTCTAATATGGTAAACGCCACGCTCAGTACTGTAGAGCATAATTTGATATTGGGCGCGGGTCTTGTTATGGTTTTTTTGCTCCTTCTAGTGGGAAATTTGAGGGCTGCTATAATTACATCTTTAATGATACCCATTTCTTTACTAATGACTTTTATTCTTATGCGTTGGCAAAATGTGTCTGGTAACTTAATGAGTCTAGGAGCATTAGACTTTGGCATTATCGTTGATGGAGCAGTTATTGTCACAGAAAATTGTGTACATCGAATTCAAAAAAAAGGTGAAGAATTAGGACGAGAGTTGTCAAGAGCTGAAGTAAAACAAGTAGTCATTGATTCTGCTATAGAAATCCGTTCTGCGGCAGGCTTTGGAGAGTTGATTGTGATTACAGTTTTTATACCTCTTTTTGCACTTACTGGCGTTTCTGGAAAAATGTTTGGCCCCATGGCAATGACTTTTATCATGGCTCTTTGTTCAGCATTACTACTTTCCTTTACAGTTGTTCCAGCTCTTGCAGCAACATTTTTAAGTGGAAAAACTAGGGATAAAAAACCATTTCTTATGAGCATGGCAGAAAAGTTTTTTAAACCAACACTAAATTTTGCATTGAGATTTAAAAAAGGTGTTCTTGGTATTGGAGTTGCTTCAATAGTTTTAGGTATCTTTCTATTCTCAAGAATGGGGGCTGAGTTTATACCTCAACTAGATGAGGGTGATTTTGCCATTCAGTTTTTACGACCTGCTAATATTAGCACAGAAAATTCTGTCAAACTTCAAAGGCTATCTGAAAAGGTTGTTAAAGATTTTCCTCAAGTAAAAGACGTTTTTGCTAGAACAGGAGCTGCTGAAGTCGCAACTGACCCTATGGGTGTTAATATTTCAGACTCTTATGTCATGCTAAAAGATAAAGATAAATGGCCTAAAAATGAACATATCAAAAACAAACAAAACTTGATGAAGGAAATTAAAGAGAAATTAGAACTTCATGTTCCTGGACAAGTTCTTATGATAACACAACCAGTAGAACTTAGGTTTAATGAACTTCTTGAAGGAACAAGAGCTGAGTTGTCTGCAAAAATTTTTGGTGACGACCTAGATAAGTTAATCTCTTACTCAAAGGAGGTTGCTGAAATCGTTGGAGAGATAGAGGGCGCTGGCGAAGCTGAGTCAGAATCAAAAGGAAAGTCTCCTATGCTTCAATATACTCCAAAGGCTGATGAACTAGCTCAATTAGGTGTTACGTCGAGACCTGTATTAGATGCAATTAGCACTGCTATTGGCGGTCGAGAGGTTGGTCAAATTTACGATGGTGTAAAAAAATTTCCTATTGTTACTCGTCTATCTGAAGAAAATAGAAAAGATATTTCGACAATTCGAAAACTCCCTATTGGTATCTCTGAGGGGTTTACTGTTCCAATTGAACAGGTCGCAGATATTGACTTTATAGATACATTCTCAGCTGTAAGTCGAGAAAATTCGCAACGAAGAGTTGCTGTTCTTGTTAATCCAGAGACAAGGGATATTGAAAGTTTTGTAAACAAAGCAAAACAAGCAGTAGATAGTAAAGTTGACCTTCCTGATGGCTACTATATTGAATGGGGTGGGACCTTTAAGAATCTTCAAAAAGCCAAAGAGCGGCTTGGCGTCTTGGTTCCTTTAGCACTACTAATAATTTTAGCTATGTTGTATGCAGCATTTAAAAACTTTGCTCAAGTTGCATTAATATTTGCTTGTGCTCCCATGGCCCTAATCGGCGGTGTTTTATCCCTAAACATTATGGGGATGCCATTTAGTATTTCCGCAGGCGTTGGGTTTATTGCCTTATCAGGTATTAGTATTTTAAACGGTGTTGTACTTGTGACTTATTTTAATAGGTTGATAAAGGATGGAAAAACCCCTGATGAGGTTGTTAAAGAAGGGGCAATGACAAGACTAAGACCTGTTTTAATGACAGCATTAACGGATATATTTGGTTTTCTGCCAATGATGTTTTCAACAGGTTTAGGAGCTGAAGTGCAAAAACCTCTGGCAACAGTTGTGGTTGGGGGCATATTGTCCGCAACATTACTCACTTTAATAGTACTTCCTAGTTTGTATCGTTTATTTATAAAGTATATGCAACCAAGTTTAGGGAAAGAAGCTTATACTTCATAATTATTCTTTTTGCCGTGACAGTAATTGTAGTACATAGCATTTTAATAATACTTAATAATGAGTCTACTAAGAGATATTTAATATATAGTTAAATATCTCTTAGTATATTTTATATTGATTTGAGAGCCTATTGCTCTACATTTTTAAAAAGGTGAGTGAATATTTTAGCCTAAAAGTTTTTAAGCTAATAAAAATTATTTTTTTATTTTATACTTTTTAATAAATCAACTATGATATAGGAATAATCATGGGTAACAACCATAGTCATCACGAAAACATATCAACCAAAAAACTCTATTTTGCTGTACTTATTAATATCATTTTAACGGTAGCGCAAGTGATCGGAGGTATTGCTTCAGGAAGCCTTTCCCTTCTAGCAGATGCTCTTCATAACTTTAGTGATGCTGGAGCTTTAGGAATAGCAGCAATTGCAGCTAAAATTGGTAAAATCCCTCCTAATAATAAAATGACTTATGGCTACAAAAGAGCTGAAATTCTTGGAGCATTAATAAACAGCACTACTCTAGTGCTAGTGGGAATTTATTTACTGTATGAAGCTATTAATAGATATTCTAACCAAAATCCAATTGATGGTTGGATTGTTGTTTGGGTAGCTGCAATTGCACTAGTTATAGACATTTTTACAGCTATACTTACTTACACTGGTTCAAAACATAGTGTAAATATAAAAGCAGCATTTATTCATAATGTTTCAGATGCTGCAGCATCAGTTTTGGTTATAATCTCAGGCATTTTAATCATTAATTACCAAATTTATGTGATTGATCTTATTGCAACTATTGTGATTTCTTTTTATGTACTTTATCATGCGTTTTTTCTAATTCGAGATTGTATTTCAGTGCTAATGCAGGCTACTCCAAATCACTTAAGCATTGAAAAAATCAAAAGGTCTATTGAAGAAGTGAAGTTTGTACAAGAAGCCCACCATATCCATGTTTGGAAACTCATCGACAATGAAATATTATTAGAGGGACATATTCTAATCGATGAAAAGAACCTTTTATCTCTAGAAAAAATTAAATCTGAAATCCGACACTCTTTATCAGAAAATTTTTCTATTAATCACTCTACACTTGAAATTGAAACTTCTCCTGATTGTATGAATAAAGGTAATTTGAACTAGTATCGAATTAACTTTAATATCACCTAAGTCCGGTAAGCACTAAAAGAGTCTGACTTTTTTAGTTTATATTCATTTTATGAAGATAAATTTTAATTAAAGAAATATATTTTTCCATAATTACTTCTTTAATTGTTCTTCACTTTCCTAAGCACATAAATTACTTTGAAGACTTCAGATTTTTATTTTAGATAACTTAACAATACTAATGCCACCTTTAATTACGATAAAGGAGACTATTGCACCGATTATAAGATCAGGAATATTACTATTTAGAAAATAGACTAATATACCAGAAATAATTACTCCCGTATTGACGATAACGTCATTAGCTGAAAAAATCCAACTGGCTTTCATGTGAACTTCGCCCTCTCTATGTTTGTGAATTAAAATTAGGCAAAACAAGTTTGCAGCGAGAGCAATTAGTGAAATGACAATCATATAATTTGAAAGTGGTTCACTTCCAAAATAAAGCTTTCTACCAACTTCAATTAAGCAAAGTAACCCTAGTGATATTTGTATAACCCCACTAAAATATGCAGCACTATGCTTCATCGTTATTGATCTTCCAACTGCATAAAGACTTAAACCATACACAAAAGAATCAGCTAGCATATCAAGCCCATCAGCCAGAAGTCCTGTTGACTCAGCGTAAAAGCCAATTATGATCTCTATAATAAACATTGTGAAATTAATAGCTAACAAGTATTTTAGCGTTTTTGCCTCTACACTAGGAACCATATCTGGAATTTCACTTTCTAAAACTTCCTCAGAGCTAATTAACTCACCATGAAGAGAAATATCTTTTAAAGAATTTATAATTCGTTGTTTATCAATGCTATGATAAAAGAGTACTATTCTTGAATCTAAATTAAACTCCATCTTTGCTGTTGGGTCTAAATTCTCCATCAATCTTTCGATCATTTTAATTTCTGAAGGGCAGTCCATCTTTTTAATTTTAACAATTGTTTTATTCATTTCTGCTAATCCTGTTATTAACTTCAACTTAGTAATAGAGCAAATGATATAGCCACTTGATAAATCTAGTGTTTTCTTAGTTGTTTATTTTTCAACTTCCAAAGCTAGTCTGACAATAGTTTTTCATTATAATTTGTAAAGCTAAAACTGCTTTGGCCCCCATTTGACTAGACACCTAGGTTAATTGATTTTCGGTACTCTACTGGACTTTTCATTCCTAGTCCAGAGTGAGGTGCCACGTTATTATAATCTTCAATCCATATTGGTAATAACTCCAATACGGTCTTTGCATCATAACAGTCTGAGACATAAACGTAGTCTCTTTTAATTGTTCCCACAAATGCCTCACTCATACCGTTTGATTCAGGGCTGTGAGGAGCTGTAAAACAGCTTTTAAGGTTTAATTGCCTTGCTATTTGTTTTGTTAAGTGGGCCCTGTAAATACCACCTCTATCACTAAGCCATTGAATCTGCCTGGGTGCTTGTGCAATACCAAACCTTTTCTCAACAGACATTAACATCAGGTTTTGTATATCTAATGCAAGCAAAGGCTTTGTGTTTGCAACATAAGCTATGCACTCACGGTCATGGCAATCTAAGGAAAAGGCAACATAGACCTTTTCCCCATTAAAACAATGAATCTCAAAACCATCTGAGCACCAACGTGTGTTTGAATGGAGAGTAATGATTGAGCCAGTTCCTTTGCTGTTTCTGGGCGGAGCATTCTTTTCTAAAAGAAGGCCATTCATATCCATGATTCTATAAACTCGCTTTTTGTTTATTCTTTTAAGCCCTTCTGTGCTCCTCTTTTTATTCATCATCGCGGTCACACGTTTATAACCATAGGTTGGACGTTGTTTTAGAATTTGCCTGATTTCAGTGAGCAAATATTCATCATCTGGTTTTCTGTATCTATTCATCGAACTCTCCCTTGAGGTTTTTTGCCAATAAATTGCTGCCCTAGAAGTTTCTAGAACTTTGCAAATTTTAGATTTAGATATCTTATGGCTTATTTTTTCGATGACTTCTTTTGTGACTTCAACTTTGTTTTTCTCTGACTTTTTTTTAAAATGTCATTTGCTGTTTGGAGTATTTGCTTATCCACAGCAAGTTCACCAAGTGCCTTTTTAAGATTTTCAACCTCTTTTTTGAGCTGAGAGTTTTCATTAAGAACCTCTTCGTAGTCAGAGTCTGGTTTAGAGTTGTTTTCTTGTCCCATAAGTCTTTTCCATGAGTATAGTGTTATTGGATGTATGCCATACTTTCGTGCGAGTTCCGTATGTGTCATACCACCGGTCTCTAACTCACGTAAAATCTTTATTTTTCGCTCCCTTGTATAGTATTTACGCTTGATTCTGTTTGTTTCCATTGTTGATTCCTCCTGTTTGGAGGTGTCTAGTGGAAATGGGGGTCACGTACAGACTAATAATTGACATATCCTCCTCCTAAGCTGTTTCTAAAATTAATTTATAATCAAATCCATGAGATTTTAAATAATCTCTCAATGCTAAAAGAATAAGAGTCTCCTCACCAACCCCAAGTTTTTTAGCCACATAAGCAGCTCTAGTTGGTGATGGAATACGCCTTCCACTCTCAAGGTCTGCATAACTTCCCTGAGAGATTTTTAGCATTTTTGCATATTCTTTTTGGGTAGCTTCTTCACTTTCACGCCAAGCCTTAAGAACGCTACCAAATGTCATTGGACCATTTTCTAGCTCTAATTCTTCAATTAGTTCATTAATAGTCATGATTATTCACCTCCAATAAATGTATATGTATTCCGGCCTCAAGCTCTCTATAGATCAGTCTGTAACTGTGGCTTAAACGAATGGATCTTTGCCCTTTTCTGCCTCCCTTTAAAGGCTCATCATGGTACCCAGGTCTTTTTCGAGTCTCCTGTATTCCATGAAGTGAAACTTCCAGTATCCAAAAGCTAATCTTTCTCCTTATATGAGTGGGAGCCCTCAAAACTTGTTTTTGATACAGCTTGCTTTTGCAAATTGTTGTCTTCAAAAGTACCTCCTTATTTATATCGTCAATTTGACGATTAATCAATAAAAATTCGTCTTATTGACGATTTTGGAGTGCTACGCTCTCAACAACTAAACAGGCTATCTTCTTAAACTGGAGGTCCTTTAAAATGCCATTTGCGCTTGATACACTCGCACAAATAGTGACGGTAGAGTGACGGCAAAGTGACGGCATTTTTTGAAATGCACTGAAATTTCAGGAAATACTGAAACATTCTAGAAGTTCAAAAATTAATGATTTTAACTAGTTACGATTATTGGTTTTTTTAAAATTTTGCTTATTAGAGGGAATGTAAAATGGCGGGGTGGACGGGACTCGAACCCGCGGCCTCCGGCGTGACAGGCCGGCGTTATAACCAACTTAACTACCACCCCACTGTGGTAAGATTTTCGAAGATCTCGAAAAGTTGAAGTGTTATATAAACGAATAATCGCTGTGATTTCAACTAATTCTTTTACTTTTTTTTGCTTGCTGCACCATTAAGCATATTCAATGATTCTTTTTTGAGCAAATAAGTCTTGGGGGTGAATGTCTTGGCCAATCACTCCCCCATGGGCTCCGTCACCGCTTGCGGCTAAGGGCAGAAAAGGCTTTTTAGGTTGAACCTGATTAACTAACACCTTAGGGGCGTGAAGTTTTGACATAAACTTTTCAGCCTTTTCAACCTCTTCAGTCCAAACACTCACACTGCGGTGTCTGGAGCTAACGTTAATCCACTTGGCGGCCTCATGATTGTACTTAAACTCACTAATACTTAAAAAACCACCAAGTACTTCTTTTTCCTGATATGTCGAGCAGTAAGTTAAGTCTGAGGTGATATACACCCCTGGGGCCTCATACATAAGATTGTGGGTGTCTTTTTTAACCTCACTGATGTCTTGATCAAACTTGTCTTTATAAGGAGCTGGAAGATCAATTGTAAGATCACTGACAAGCTCCATAAAGGCCCCTTTAAACTCTTCAAACTGGGCTTTTGCCACTAACACTCTATGGGGCTTAAAAGGACTGAGGGCTTTGTTTTTAACAAAAGCCTTAAATATTTCTTTAGCGGCTTTTTGTACGTCTGCATTTTTTAAAACCACATGGGTGTTAATGGCATCAAAGCTTGCAAATATGTGCTTATCGCTCAGGGGGTTAAAGTTATTTTTTTGCCCCATAAATACCACGGAGTCTAAAAAAGGATGTGAGTTCAGCATTTCAAAAGCATCGGCTTCCACTGCTGAAAGCACACTGAGGTTGGAGGCAAGCTCGGTGTTTTGAACAAGCTCTATAAGTTTTTGAGAGTTTCTTAATTTTATTATCATGGAGTTTCCGTAAAGGCTTCCGAGCACACTCATATACAAAAACGAGCAAAGGCCGTAGGTCTTAGGGAGCATAGTCAGCATAACTCCCCTTGGGTAAGTGTTTTTGTCATCAAACTCTTGCAGGTGGGACTCGATCAACTCGAATATGCCATCAACGTCTTCTAAAATGTCCTCTACAGGCACAGATAAAAACTCCGCCTCTTGTTGGGCTAACTGCCTTTTATGCTCTTTAAACGTCACAAGGCTTTGTTTACAGCTCTCTAGTCGGTCCTCACCGCTTTTGTCGGCCCATTGGGTTTTATTGGACTGAATATTTTTAACCAAACTCATCAAAGCTGTCAGATCAAACTCACCACTGTAAAGCTGTCCTGCTAACCACTGCATAAATACATTCTCCTTTATTCACCAAAACATAGCATGCAAGTTTTTATTTAAGAATTAAAAATCAAACTACAAATATTATGTTACACATTTGTTGATCCCAACGGCATTATAACGTTTAATTAACACTTTAAGGATATTGAGATGGGAAAAGCCAAACAAACAGCAAAAAAACCAATGATCGACCTGCACGGTTGCACCGTAGATGAGGCCATCATTAAGGTTGATGATTTTTTACATAAGCACAGCAGTGGCACCCATGGGAGACTTTATATAATGACTGGCAAGGGCTCTGGTAAAGTCCAAAAAGCCGTGATTCAGTATCTTAAAAAGGCCCACTACCCCTGGAAACATGATGAAATGGGAGTGGGTAAAGTGAACAAAGGCATCTTAGTTGTATTTAATGATTAAAGGAGATTTTAAATGAAGTTGGTGTGGTTGGATTTAGAAATGACAGGTCTTGATGTTAAAAAAGAAGTAATTATTGAAGTGGCTGCCACTATCACTGATATGGATTTTAACGCCATTGACTCTTATCATGCTATTTTAAAGCAAGATCAAAAGTACCTCGACAACATGGATGAATGGAACACCAACCAACACACAAAAACAGGGCTGGTTAAACAAGTGCCCCTTGGAAAAGAGCCTAAGCTCGCAGAAAAGGAGCTTTGTGATTTTGTAAAAAAACACTTAGGTGATGACCCTGTGGTTTTAGCCGGGAACTCCATTTGGCAAGACAGACGTTTTATTGAAGCCCATATGCCCGAGTTTTACAAACTGCTTCACTACAGAATGCTTGATGTGACTGCCTGGAAATTAATCTTTAAAGAAAAATACCAAAAAGAGTATGAAAAAAAAGAATCCCACCGAGCAGAAGATGACATTCAAGAGAGTATTGATGAGCTCAAGTTTTATTTAGAAATGATTAAAGCTTAGTGACAGTTATCAACACTTAAAGGAATCATTAATGGTGGTGTTTTTCTCACACCATCATTATGCTCGATCACAAAATGATTGTAATGGGCCATGTTACAGCGAATGCCTTTATAAAAATCTTTTTCACTTTTTTTAGAGCTTTCTAAAAACTTTTCCGCCATAGGAATATAGATTTTTGGTTTTAAGTTTTCCTCGATCATATGTTTTTCAACCCATGGACCATAAATATGCATATTCGCTTCAAAGATCAAAGAGTATTGCTTAGCAAGCTTCAGGTGGTAATCTTGCGTATAGTCTTTGTCACTTACAAGAGTTAACAAATTGTCTACATACTCGGAAATTAAACTGGCCTGATCTTCAGCCTTTTCTGGATCTCTAGATAAATGCTTAGTTTTAAACACAGATAGATTAGAAGTTAATAAATACTGATAGAGCTTTTGAGCGGCCAGAATATTATCTTTACACTGAGTGTACTCATAAATTGTTTCTCTTAAGTGTTCTAATTTTTTAGTGATTAATAAAGCTTCAGAAATTGTGATGGTTTTATAACCTGAACTGTCTATAAAAACAGTATCACCCCAAAATTCATTTAAGCTACGCTTATTGACAGAGTCTAGAGCGTCTAACTCTAACTCAACCTCGTCCTCAACGCCCTCAAAGCCCTCAGTAACTAGCATGTCATCTCTTTTTTTAGAGCATATAGACAATAGCTCTGGATCAAAGACTTTCACATTTAGAAGGTACGAGGCGTAGAGTCGTTTATAAATATAAAATTTCTCAATAAAAGCTGAGGAAAGCTTTTTGAGTTCTGTTAAATAACGTGTTGATATGTAAGTTCTAAGTGTCATTAACTCTTCAAAACTACGAACCATAATTTGCGAATCTATGGCCTCATCATTCATTGTATAAAGGTTATCTAGGTCATCTTTTGCTTTACGAAAACTTTCAATCAAGAATTTTTCATAATTTTTAGGATCCCCATAGCTATATACAGGAAAGTTGTATATATGCTTCTCAGCAATCAGTTGAAACTGATCCATTTTAGGCTCATTTTTTTCAGGGGCTATAATGTCCAAGCCGTCTTCTATAGGCTGGTAATCGGCCTCTGTCACAAGTGCTTCATCTGCAGGAATTTGAGAGGAAGGAACCTTAGGAGTCCCTTTGTCTGAACTGCAAGCAACTAATAAAATAAAAAACGGCCAAATATAAAACTTCATAAGTATTTTCTTTGCAATTTTATAGCCACTGCTACCTATAAATACGGACTGCTTGGCAGCTTGCAGTGACAAATTTTGTCATATTTTATGGGCTTTTTTACTTCTTTTCATAAAACTCATGGGTTTCATGAACTTTCTCTTCAATATCTTCCCACACGCTGTCTGGGTCTAAATCCACATCCGCATTTGGATCATTAAAGATATCCTCATTGAGCTCACCCTCAGACTTTGCAATCACCATGGTGGCCGTAGCATCACCACACACATTCACCACAGTTCGAGACATGTCCAAGATTCTATCAATACCAAAAATAATAGAAATGGCCTCTACCGGGAGCCCTGCTTGAACCAATACCATAGAAAGGGTGATCATACCCACGCCAGGGACACCTGCCGTTCCAATGCTAGCTAAAGTGGCCGTCAAAATCACCATTAGGTAACCGGTTAAAGAGATGTCAATTCCATAGATCTGTGAAATAAACACCACGGCCACACCTTGCATAATCGCCGTACCATCCATGTTGATGGTCGCACCAAAAGGCACTGTGAATGACGACACCCCTTTTGAGGCCCCCATTTTATTTGTCAGGGCCGACATTGTTACCGGAATGGTGGCGTTACTGCTTGAGGTGGAAAAGGCCACAAGCATGGCTGAGTACATTTTTTTAATAAACTTAAAAAAGTTTAACCTTGTAAACAAGGTAAATATCCCACCGTAAGTTACAAAAAAGTGCACCAGCAAAACTAACAAAACAGTTAGAATATAAATAAATAAATTAATTAAAATATCAAAGCCAAGTTTTGCAGTCACATTGGCAACAAGGCAAAACACACCAATGGGTGCTACGAGCATTACAATGGTCACCATCTTCATAACCACTTCATTCAACTCATCAAAAAACTTTAAAAGAGTCAGGGCTCTTTTTCCTAAAGAGGCAATAGAAATACCCACAAGCAATGCAAAGAAAATCACCTGCAGCATCTCCCCTTTCATCATAGACTCAAACGGATTCGATGGAATGATATTAAGGAGCACCTGCATAAGTCCTGGTGGTTCACCGGCTGAGAAGTTGTCTGTGTTTGTAGGAATGGTGATGCCCTCACCTGGATCAATGATTTGTGCAATCAATAGAGCAAATGTGATTGCGACCGCTGTGGTAGAAAGATAAAAGAAAAGCGCCTTACCACCCACACGACCAAGTTTACTCATATCCCCAATACCTGTGACACCACAAATCAGTGACACTAATACAAGAGGCACAACTAACATTTTAATGGACTTAATAAAGACTTGGCCAAAGAGTTCAAAAACACCGTTAATAAGGTAAGCATCAATCATTGATTTAAATGAAGCATCCACACCAGAAGCTAATATCAGATTTATAGCTATTCCAAAAACAACACCAGCGACAAGAGACAATAGTATCCAACTTGTCAGAGACAGCTTCTTCAATTTTGACATAGAGAATCCTTATTAAGTTGTTAGAAATTTGTGAGAGTATACTTGCATTTCACCCAACCACGATCCAGTAATTGGGTCAAATGTATAAATTTCAGTAGATATAAATCTATTGGATAAACAAAATAATAAAATTTTTTTAAGTTAAATGCACTTAAACATCATTTTGATTCTATATCCCTTACCGATCACCTCATCGGCAACAACTCCACCAAGACCTACCACGCCTCCAATGATTGACTCTTTACGGCCACCAAACACATGTGTAGATCAACCTAAAAAACTAAACAATAAAAAAAATTAATATCCACCATTGTAAACAGACTCATCCATCACGCCCTCGTAATTAGCCTCTTCATTTACGATTGCAGCTGATTTGTTGCGCTTTTCACAGAAATAATTAGCTTGATCAATAGCATCTCTTGCACCCTGCTCTTTGGACTCAGCCATAATTTCAACCCTATGAGTCCCATCCACAGATGGCCGAACATCTTTGTGATGCGAACAAGAAATAAAACCTAAAGCCAGTAATACAACAACTAATTTAATCATTTTCATCCTCCTCAAAAATAATTTGAGAAATAACTATAATAGCTTTATTTGTATAGTAGATTTTTAATTTATTTTTAAGATTAATAATAATTAATAGTTTCAACTACTTAAAAGAATATATAATTATTTATTGTGCCTTTGCTTTAAACACTCAACCACATCATCAAGTTTTAAGTTTTGAGCTCGCAGTAAAACCATTAAGTGAAATATTAAATCCGCAGACTCATTTACCACACGGTCTTTGGGTTCATTTAAGCTTGCTACAACGGTCTCTACGGCCTCTTCCCCTACTTTTTGTGATATTTTACCCAAGCCTTTATTAAATAGGCTTTTTGTGTATGAGCTGTCTTCTTCTGATTGTTTTCGGGATTCTATGATTTGATCTAATTGTTGCAAAAAACCAAATTGTTTTTTGGGGCCAAAACAAGTGAACTCTCCAGTATGACATGTAGGCCCCTCGGGAAGGGCTTCAATGAGAAGAGCATCATTGTCACAGTCTTGAGAGACCGATATTAAGTTTAAATAGTTTTTTGAAGTTTCACCTTTAGTCCACAGTTTGTTTTTGCTTCGACTAAAAAATGTGACCTTTTTGGTGTCCTGAGTGACTTGCAGAGCCTCTTCATTCATATAGCCCAGCATTAAAACCTGACCACTGTCTGCGTGTTGAACTATCGCTGGTATTAAACCATTCATTTTTTGCCAATCTAAATTCATTTTTTAAATCCTTGTTGGAACATTTGCATTTTTTAATATTTGTTTTAAATCTGCAATCTTCACACTTTGGTTGTGAAAGATTGTAGCTGCTAGGGCACCATCCACATCACAAGTGTTAAACACCTCAACAAAGTGCTCAGGAAGACCCGCTCCACCTGAGGCAATCAATGGTACAGGGCAGATTTCTCGAATGAGTTTTAACTGACTTATGTCATAACCATTACGAACGCCGTCTTGGTTCATACAGTTTAAAACAATTTCACCAGCACCTAGCTCACAACTTTGCTTCACCCAGTCGGTGGTTTTAAGTCCTGCCCTCTGGGAGGTTTCTTCTTTTCCTGTGAACTTATAGACATAGTAATCATCACTAAGCCATTTGGAATCTACTCCCACAACTACACACTGACGTCCAAAAGCCTGAGAGAGTTCTTGAATGAGACTTGGATTTATTAAAGCTGGAGAATTGATACTGATTTTATCAGCGCCTGATGCCAATACTTTTTCTGCTTGTTCAACATCACTGATTCCTCCAGCGACACAAAATGGAATGTTAATGTTTGAGGCCACCTGCTGAATCCAGTTTATATCCACTGAGCGCTTTTCTGCACTGGCCGTGATGTCATAAAACACCAGCTCATCCGCTCCCTGGTCGGAGTAGTATTGAGCCAGCTCCACTGGGTCGCCCATATCGCGGTGGTTTTTAAACTGCACTCCTTTAACCACTCGTCCGTCTTTCACATCAAGGCAAGGAATGATTCTTTTAGTGAGCATAAAATAGCTCCTTTAAATCAATCTTGTTCTCATAGATAGCCTTGCCAACAATCACTCCACCAATTTGATGCTCACGCACCCATTGAATGTCTTGCATTTGGCTAACACCCCCTGAGGCTAAAAAACACAAACTGGGAAATTGTTTTTTTAACTCTAAATATAGCTCTTTATTAATGCCTTGCAGTTTTCCATCTTTAGAAATGTCGGTGCATAAAACTTGTGTGAGGCCTTCAAACTCTTTTAA
The DNA here is from genome assembly GCA_022450595.1 of Bdellovibrionales bacterium. Lineage (GTDB taxonomy): Bacteria > Bdellovibrionota > Bdellovibrionia > Bdellovibrionales > UBA1609 > JAKUPT01. The sequence goes on along the minus strand of JAKUPT010000026.1, from coordinate 24,737 downwards.
GAATTCAAAGAGATTAAGGTCTGTGCTTTCCTGCCAGCCAGAAATTTTAATATTAAACTTAGAGTCCACATCAACACTTAATGTAATATGGTCTGAAAACTCTTGTAGTAAAGTTTTAAAGGATTCCGGCTGTTTAACACTTAGGCTTCCCACAATCACTTTATCTGCACCTAAATCGACATAGTCTTTTACGTGTTGATAAGACCTCACACCACCGCCAACTTGGACCTTTAGGTTGGTCGATTCAATAATTTTTTGAATCATTTTGGTTTGTACAGGTTGAGCTTTTTTAGCCCCATCTAAATCCACCACATGTAGGTACTTCGCACCCATGTCTTGAAACAGTTGGGCTTGGGATACGGGGTCATTAGAGTACTCTGTTTTTTGTTTAAAGTCCCCTTCAACCAATCGAACCACTTTGTTGTTGATTAAATCAATAGCTGGATAAATCATGACATCTCCAAAAAGTTTTTCATAATTTTTTCACCCACTGATGCTGACTTTTCTGGGTGAAATTGTGTGGCAAAAAAATTATCACATTCTATAGCGGCTGTGATTTTTAAATCCTCGTACTCACAGTAGGCCGATGTGTTTTTATTATTTTCCACATAATAAGAGTGAACAAAGTAGGCAAACTCTCCATTTTCAATGCCTTTTAAAAGTTTGCTGGATGAGTTTTGAATGGCTAAACTGTTCCACCCCATGTGTGGGGCTCTTAAACTTTTTGGCAGGTGTTGCACTCTTTCCGGGAAGATATTTAATAACTCCACATCCCCTTCTTCCGAATGGGAAAACATCAACTGCATTCCCACACAGACTCCAAGTGTGGGACGAGTTCTTTGAGTTAAGGCCTCCGCAATCTCAAGTTTGTTGATTTTGTCCATGGCATGCTTTGCATGGCCCACACCGGGAATAAGAACCTTGTCGGCCTTTAAAAGAGTCTCAGGGTTTGAGGTGATTTCACTTTTTCCACCAACACGCTCTATGACCTTTTGAATAGAAAAAGTGTTATAGCCCCCAGAGTTTGCTAGGTAAATCATAAAACCCCCTTAGTAGAGGGAACTCCATGGCCAGACTTGGTAAGAGCTTGTTTTAAGCACTTGGCAAAAGTCTTAAATAAGATCTCCACTTTGTGATGATCATTGTCACCTTGGACTGACATATGTAAAGTCATTTGCATGTTTTCTGCCAGTGACCTAAAAAAGTGGGGCACCATTTGAGTGCTTAACTCACCGACATTTTCAGATTTGAACTCACCCTTAAAGTCAAAATGAAACCGGCCACTCAAATCAATGAGTACTTCGGCCCGCGCTTCATCCATTGGTAGTACACTGCCGTAACGCTCAATTCCCACTTTTGGGCCTAAGGCTTTTTTAAGCGTTTGCCCAAGGCAAATGGCCACATCCTCAACGGTGTGGTGATCGTCGATGTCAAGGTCTCCTTGACAACTAATATTAAGATCTAAACCTGAGTGCTTAGATAATTGCTCTAACATGTGATCAAAAAAACCAAGGCCTGTTTGTATGTGAGATTTTCCTTCTCCGTAAACCTCTACCTCACAATTGATTTCGGTCTCTTTGGTCTTTCTTGTCACTGTGGCTTGAGAGCTTTGCTTTAAAACTGATTTTAAAATCTTACTCCAATTCATGCCCTGCAGGCCATCTGCTTTTTTTGATTCATTGAGTTCATCAAAATAGGGATAAAACTGAACGCCTAAGTTTTCAGCCAATAGCATGTCACTTTCACGATCCCCCACCACAAAGCTATGATCAAAATCAACATTGTTGTCGCGTAAGTACTTTTGCACAAGTCCTAAGTGAGGCTTGCGACACAAGCACTGGTCTTCAGGTTTGTGAGGGCAAATCAATATGTCCTCAAACTTTACACCTTCTGACTCAAAAACTTGTAATATAAAGTCTTGGCAAACTTTAAAGTCTTTTTCAGGAAAGCTTTCTGTTCCAAGACCGTCTTGATTGGTGACCATCACAAGACTGTAGCCATTCTGGGATAAGGTTTTAAGAGCCGAAATTGCACCCTTAGCAAATTTCACCTTTTCAAGGGCATCCACTTGAAAGTCACTCGGTTCACAAATTAAAGTGCCGTCTCGATCTAAAAAAGCCACACGTTTCATACTAGCTCCTTTAAAATTAACTGGTTTTGCTCAGCACTTCCTACAGTGATCCGTAAAGCATTTTTTATTTTTGACTGTTGATCTCTTACTAAAAGGCCTTTTGACTTTAGTCTTTCAAAAACTTGTGTGGCATCTTTAAACTCCACTAGCACAAAGTTAGTTTGACTTGGGTAGACTCGTAGCACCTCTTGTTTTTGTTTTAATTTATCAACAAATAGATTTTTAAGTTTCATGTACTCATTAATAGAAGTCTGAAAGCTTTCGGGATTAAACTCGGCCCAAAACTTCTCAAAGGCCTCAACCACGGGTTGAGCAATGGGGTACGGAGCTCTTACTTTGTTCATAACAGCTATAAGCTCAGGGTTAGAAATAGCCACACCAAGTCTTAACCCAGCAAGCCCAAAAGCTTTTGAAACAGTTCTTAATACAATGAGGTTTTCAAAGTTTTTTAATTCTTTAACAAAGCTCTCTTCTTGAGAAAACTCAATGTAAGCCTCATCAATCACCACTAAAACATCTTGCTTGATTCTGTCCAACAAACTTAGAACTCTGTCACGAGTTAAAACGTTACCCGTGGGATTATTAGGCGAACAAAGAAAGATCATTTTTGTGGACGGATCAATAGACTGAAGCACAGGGTTTACATTCAAATCAAAGTCCAGATCTAAGGGCACTTTTTTTACAAAAGCTCCTTGAATTTCTGCGGACACCTCATACATTCCATAGGTGGGAGGCGTAATAAGAATGCTAGAGCTTCCTGGTTCACAAAAACAGCGCATTAAAGTGTCAATGGCTTCATCACTGCCACGGCCTAAAAAAATACTTTCTTTTGAAGTTTCGTAGTAATCACTTAAAGCATTCAATATAGACTCAGGCCTTGGCTGCGGATATCTGTTATAAGGACCGTCAAAGTTTTCATTGGCATCCAAAAAGTGATCAGCCGTTAAGTTTAATGAGCGCGCTGATTCATAGGCTTTGAGTTTTAAAATTTTAGGTCTTAGTAGTTTTTCAAACATCTTTTTTTAACCTTACTTTAACCGCCAACGCATGGGCATCTAGACCCTCTGTTTCAGCCAACTTTAAAACACTAGGGGCTATATTATTAAGCCCCTGCTCTGATAGTTTTTGAACAGTGATCTTTTTCATAAAACTGTCTAAGTTCACGCCGCCAAAAACTTTGGCATATCCATAGGTGGGAAGAACATGGTTCGTGCCACTGGCGTAATCGCCCACTGACTCAGGAGACCATGGGCCCACAAAAATAGAACCGGCGTTATTCACCTTGTCTACAAGCTCTTCACAGTTTTTGGTGTTTAGTATTAAGTGCTCTGGGGCATACATGTTAATGATCTCAATAAATTCAAAATCCGAGGCTTCAATAAATACAGCATGTTTTAAAGACTGCTTAATAAGCTCTGTGCGTTTTAATGAATTACAAAACTTACGAATGTTAAACTCCACATCTTCAATCAAAGAGATGCTATTGGTGACCAAGACCACTTGAGAGTCAGCCCCGTGCTCGGCTTGTGACAAAAGGTCTGCGGCCACACTTTCAGGACTGGCAGTGCTGTCAGCCACAACCATCACTTCGCTGGGCCCGGCGGGCATATCAATACTTGCTCCCTTAGGGTCAAGACTGACTTGAGACTTTGCCTCGGTCACCCAAGAGTTTCCTGGACCAAAAATTTTATCCACTTTAGAAATTGAGGTGGTGCCATAGGCCATGGCGGCAATGGCTTGCACTCCGCCCACTTTATAAACCTCATCCACTTTGCACATGTCAGCTGCCACTAAAATATGAGGGTCCACGGTTCCATCAGGCCTTGGGGGTGTGCACATCACTTTTAAGGAGCATCCCGCAATTTGTGCCGGCATGGCCAACATCATCACAGTGGATGGAAGTGGAGCTGTGCCGCCAGGAACGTAGAGTCCGACTTTTTCAATGGGTCTTACCACTTGTTTACACTCAACCCCTGGCATAGTCTCAACACTGATTTCAGTTTGTTGTTGTGCTTTGTGAAAAGACTCAATGTTTTTAATAGCTGTTTGTATGGCACTTAAAAACTCAGAGTCTACAGCTTGGTAGGCCGACTGCACCTCGGGCTTTGAGACTTTAAAACTATCAAGCTCAACCTGATCAAACCTTTTGGTGAGCTCTCTAACGGCTTTGTCGCCTTGATTTTTCACCTGCAGTTTAAGCTCTTGCACCTTAAGCCTGAGTTCGTCAGACTGTAGTACTTCAGGTCTTTTTAATATTTTTAATTTTTCATCTGGAGTGAGATCACTCCAAAGCACTGTTTTCATAATTAAACCCTACTGTATGTATTTTTCTATGGGTAGTACCAAAATTGAGCTTGCCCCGGCGGCCTTTAATTGCTCAATGGTTTTCCAAAACACTTCCTCTTTGCACACTATGTGGACGGCCACCTTGTCTGAACTTTGTGCTAAAGGCATAATGGAAGGCTCTTCTGCCCCTGGTAGTATCTCTTTAATTTTATCAAGACTTGCCTTTGAGGCATTCATCATAACATATTTGGTGTTTTGAGCCGAGAGCACTCCATCAAGTCTTTGTAAAAGCTGATCGATCATCTTTCTTTTTTCATCACAAATGCTTTTTGGGCTTTCCACCAACACACATTCACTTTGATAAATTTGAGCCACTTCTTTTAGGCCATTGGCTTTAAGAGTGCCGCCAGTAGATACAATGTCACAAATGGCATCGGCCACATTAAGCTTTGGGGTGATTTCAACTGCGCCATTGATCATTGTGGCTTTGGCATCAACTCCTTGGGCTTTTAAAAAGTCATTTAAGATATTGGGATAAGAAGTGGCAATGACCTTGCCTTCTAAATCCTTAACACTTTCAAAGTATTGCTCTTTAGGAACTGCAATACTTAGCCTGCATTTGCCATAGTTCATTTTTTTTATAATGGGGATGTCTAAATCGTAATTATTATTTTTAAGTACTTTTTCTTCTAAAACATTCTCCCCTACAAAACCTAGGTCACAGGTGCCGTTAGCAATATAGGCTGGAATGTCATCATCCCGCACCAGCATAAGTTCTGCGGGGTAGCTTGCACAGCTAGCAAAGAGCACATCTTTTTTAATATGGAACTCAAGCCCACACTGTGAGAGTATATTTAAAGTTTTATCTGTTAAACGTCCAGATTTTTGAATGGCAATAGTTAGTTTTTCCACGGGTAGGGTCCTTTATTATTTGAAATTAAAAACGAAAAAAGTTGAAGTTAAAATTAAGATTAGAATCAATGTGACCGAGCCATGCGTGCTGGACGAGTGTACTCTTCTTCAAAGCCACGGTTTAAAAGGGTTTGATAGCCTTTGCCCTCACCTAAATAGCGAGCCACACGAGTGATGGTGGCTGTGCTGACACCCGTTTTTTCACTGATCGAGCGGTAAGGGACTTTTTGCATTAAAAGCTGAGCCACGCGCCAGCGCTCTTGTATAGATTTAAGCTCATTTGGTGTGAGTAAATCTTTTAAAAACTGCTCACACTCTTTTTCAGACTCAAGCATTAGGAAGGCTTTGTACAAATTCATAGATTTTTTCATCAATACTCCGTTTTAGCGTAGTTTTGTTTTAACACGCTAATACAAACTGTAAAGACCAAAAGTTAGAGTGTGAAGAATTTATAGGATTGCAAAATAAGATAGGCAAAGATTAGGGGCGGTTGCTAATTCATCTTGCTATTACGGCCTTTACCTCTCAATCAACTTGAGCTTTAGGTGGTGCTTTAAACACTTTAAAACAGATTTATATTATAATATAAACTCACATAAATGTGCCGATAGTAATTATTAAATAACTACAATAAGAAAATATTTTTTAGTCAAACTCCAAGAAAGACTTAGAGTTTAACGAAACAACTGCTCACACTTATTACTTACTTTTGAGTGATACTGAGGATGAGTTTTAATATATTCAGCTCCTCTTTTTTGAAGCTTTGCCTCTTTTCTTCTGTGACTGATCTCTGATATCACATAAGGAGTGGCCGTAAATAGCCCCAGTGTTGTCACCATGGCAGAAGTTTTACCAATAAATTCAGCCACAGCGTTTTTAGGAAGGCTTGTGTTTTCAACAGCTCTTTGAATGCCTTCTGGTGGCATTGAAAGCTTTTCTGGAAAGCGCTCAAAGGCTTCGTAGTTATTGGATATCAGGGTTTTAAAGCCTTCAAGGGCTGTTTGTACCCCAGGGATCGACCGAAGCGACTCAATCATTTTATCTGCAAAATTCACAGCTAAAACAGTTGGTGTCTCACCACCGAATACCACTCGCAAGAAAGCACGTGAGCCGTAGATCACGTTATCTTTTAATATAAACATGGTTCCAGCTATGGCGTCGACAATTCCAACTTCCCAAATGTTTTCATAAAACGAAAACATGGTTTTTCTCTTTTGAAGCTGTCCGTTGATGTATTTTTGAGCTTCAGGTGAGGCACGAAGTTTACGTGGAACTTTGGCATAAACCCAAGAGGATGCCAGCTCAAAAGCCTGCCCCATTTTTACACTTAAACCATACAACACTGTTCCGTAAACAATTAAGTAGCCACCAATAAACGAGCCAAGATCGATCCGGCCCAGTCCATATAAGTTACTTACAATAATCGTCACGGCGGCGGCTGGAATGTTAGCCGTCACAAGTTTTAATATATAAATGTGGTTATCAGCCCATTTGTTGGATGGGTTTTTCAAAAAGTTCTTTAAATAATATCTCCAAAAGCCTTTGCTGCTGTCTGAAAATTTTATGGCCTTATTAAATCCCCCTAAAGAATCCACTCGTGCATCTTCTTGAACCTTCATCCATGTGTTGGCCAGCAGTCCAAGAATAATTCCAGGAATAAAGCCGCTATAAAAAAGATATCGAGACATGTATCTATAGTGAGTTTCTGTGTTTAAGGCCTCTGGATCAAAGGGCATTATCAGTCCGCTGCTAACACCTGCGTAAAGAGCTAGAGTTGAGATTACCCCCATAGGAATGGATGTTAGTAAGCTTGAAACCTCCATTCTCATGGCGCGCTCCATAGCCCTAGGTTGTTCGACTTTGTCTTTAACAGTCAGAAACCTTTTAATCTGAGGGTTATTAGGGTGTATTGTTTCAAGCAGTTTATGTCGAAACTTTAAATTCACCCTTTCTGTAAATTTCTCAGAATTTTTAGAAACTTCTGAAGCCCAATTAAATATCTTATTATAATCAATAATGCTTTTTAACTCAGCTTCAATTTCCAAAACTTTATTTTGATTCAAATCTACCGGTTCAATGCTGCCATTTTTAAGACCCTTTCTAAACTCTTTTGCGAATCTCTCTGGGTCCATGGACATGTCTTTATCAATCCCATGCAGTTGAGAAACAAAGCCCTGCATGACAACATCAAAAGTCCTAGTAAAGTAGGCTCTATAAAATATTTTTTCCGATCTTTTAAGCTTTTTAATTTTTGAGTCATGAAGGTTTTTAATCCCAGTTGAAACTTCTCCTGGATTATTTGAAGAATCAAATAGCACCATAACCCTTTTTGGATCCGCAATTTTCTCGATCAAAGCTTTTTGGGATTGCTTTTTGGCAATCTCCATTGCAACCGCTTCCATAGAAGCCACATAAGACTCAAAAGCTGTAAGGTTTTTTAAGCCTTGTGAGCTTATAAATAAATTTGAGATCTTAGAGTCACGCAGGTAGCGATTATGTGTTGCTTTAGACAAATGTCTTTGAATTTTTTGCGGCCAAAGCTCAAGGCCTCCATTATATCTGGAAGGAAAATGCTGACGGCCCTCTCTTGTAGTGACTGTCACATTAAAGTAGTTGGGATATATTAAATACATCAACCATTTAACTGGGGAAAACACATAGGATCTTGTAATAAATAAATAGTTCCAAGTAATAGCATTGAACTTAAAAGTGGACCTAAGGGCTGAATAGCTTAAAAAGGTAGAAGCTAAGGCCTGTCTTAATGTGTCCACATCTTTAAGCTTCATCTCTGCGGCTTTTGCATCTATGCTTTTAGATGTTTTTTTACCAAAAATAGATAAGCGCTTAAAGCCAGTCATCATAGAAGTGAATTTTGAGGTGGGCTTTTCTTCTGTAAAGTGCTCACGAGCAATCTCTTTTTCTAATACAGTTAAGCTCTCTCGACCAGTTTTAAGTCGATACAAATGCTCCTGAAGCAGCCTTAACTCCTCTTCAGTGAGATTGTTGACATCACTGCCAGAGACCTTTTTTTCAGCATCAGCAAGCTCTTGCCAATATCTTTTTTGATCCTGTTTGGCCGCATTTTTATAGGCCTGTAAAAAGCTAAGCTCCCCTTCACTTAAATTCCTAAGTTCAAGGGTTTTTCTAAACATCTTGTAGGAGTTGACCGTGAGGTGCACTGATGAAAACACCTTTAAAGGCACAAGTAGTACACTTCCTAAACCGTATAAGAACTTCGCCCAAACACCATCTGCAAAATAGGTTTGAAAGAAGTAAGTCCAGCCTGTAACAGAAGTTACAAAAGAGTCTTTAGCTATTTCAACATAGGCCTGCCCATAATTTGCATGGGACAAATAGCCCATAAAATGTTGATGAGTGGCACTAATAAGATCATTGATTTTATAAAAATTAATCGCATAGGGCTCTGGTAAAAAGCTTGAGGCGAGCAATACACCACCCACAGCCGCTCCATACTTAAGAGTGGAATGAGCAAAGCTGTTTCGACTCAAGTCCAAAACTCTGGAGCGGTCCTCTTTACTGCCTGAAGCCATCAGAATTAAGCTATCAAAGACTTTGGGTGAGCCTTGAGGCCTTGGCTGAATCAAAAAGTTCATCAAAAGTTTAATTCTATTAGTGAGGCTTCGCCCCTGAATGAGGGCTGTGTTTGTGTCTATGATTGATTTTTCAGAATCTAAGTATTTTTTTATAGTTTCAAACTCTTCACTTGTGAGCTTACCATCTTTCATGGCCTCTTCTAATAGAGGTTTTACCTCATCAAGGTTAATTTTGTTTTTTTCTCTAAGCAGTTGTGACTGCTCTTGGGTAAACTGTGTGACCGATGCCGCTCTTTCAATCTGATCATTAAAAAGCTTATCTTTTGCTGCCATGGACTTTCTTAAAAACTCTAAGATCTCATCGATAAGGGGTTGTACACTTTCGTAAGTTTTAGAGTCGGCAAGTGCAACGTTTACGTTAAATATCAACTGCTGAGTTTGAGACAGCATAGCAAACTGCTGATAGCTTAGTTTTTGTTGGCCAATTTTTAAATAGCCATTTTCTATTGAAGCCGTGCCGGGCGCTTCTGAGATATTTAACGGAAATGTGTAAACAGCCAAAGGAGCATTTCCAATGTTTGGCTTAAAAAAGTTTAAATCAACAAATCGAATTGGAATTTGACCACTGCTTTTATTTAATTGGTTTTTTTCTATAAAAACTAAATAGTGACCAAAAAAGAAAACCGCCTCAACAGGGATCATAAACTCGTTCAAATGACGGCCCTTGGGATCGACCAAACTAAAGGTTAAATCACGCTCCGATGTATTTAAGCCATCAATAGGGTTTTCTTTACTAAATTTAGGACTAAAAGCATGTTTGAAGTCTGCCTGCTTCACCTCCATAACAGGCTCACCAGAACTTTCAATTCTAAGGCGAAGCTTATTTCCCCAATAGTGTTTAGTTTTAATCTCACGATCAACCATGTAGTCCACAGGCAAGCTGTTACCAAGCCTAGGATCATATTGTCTTAGGTCATCTAACTCCAATTGAGCGAGGGCTCTTCGAGACTTGATATCTTCTAGCACTAGAGTGAGTTCTGCGTATTTGTCTGAGGGCTCTGATACCCCTCTTAGCTTTTCAAAAACTTTTTGTTCGAGTTCATTCAGAGTTTTAATTTGATCTTGGAAGTGTTTTTGACGGTCGAGATAGTCCTCAATACTCATCTGGTATTCAACGGCATCTAGCTTTTCGTTTCTATCATCAATCACTCGCTGTCTTAACAAGTCAAAAGGATCAAGCTCAGCCCCTCCCCTTTCTGGGGTTAAAATGGCTTGTCTTAATTCTTCTAGTTTTTGTTGCCTTACAAGCTCGGCATCCTCTGAGGAAGTTTGTTCCGCATGGGCCTTGTTCACAGAAAAAGGAACCGGTCCACTTGTGAATAAAATAGAAAGTGAAAGGAGATATAATAAACAATGTTTGAAACCAGACATAAACGCCCCCACAGCATCAACAACTAAGGCCTAAATAAATATCACCACTGGATGAAATTAGACATAACTTACTGATTCACTTATATATTTTATAAGAAATTGGTTTCAAAATGGGTTAAAACTCAGAGATTAAGGCCTTAAAATAACTATCTTTGTATGGTTTTAATAATAATAAATTATCGTTTTTGCATTATTTTCTAAAATATAATCCTCAAGAGATTATTAGGCCAAATCTTAATGAAACTAATTTGAATAATACCACGTAGGTAAATACAAAAAAATTCTACAGAAATGGCTGTATGACATTATTAGATAATATCAAATATTAATTAAATGCTTTAAGGGCGACCTCGCAAATCAGTGTTAAAAGTAGACATGTTCCCTGTACAAACCAATGAGTCGTCCACACGTATGACACAAAAGGTTTCATCACTGACAAAATGAATACTTTTGAGCTATCCCCACCATTATGAGACTATACCCAAGTTACAAGACTGCTATCCTCTTTTAAGGCAGCATAAACATTGTGAGTTGAAAATGTTTTGCTAGTTTTACATGAGGAGCTATAAGAGTAGTCTACGCATGTGTAAACACTTAATCAAATAAATCATAATAAAATACATATCTGAATAAAGAATGCAAATAAAACGTGAGGTGTTCAAAAGTGATGTCTTAAATTGATATATATTTTGAAATTTTTAATTCTTCCAAAATTGATACAATGAAATGATTTTTTCTTAAATCTTTTATACTATTGTTGTTTATTAATAAAGAGACATTACCGATAAAGACAGATAGATAGAAATAATTAAATTGACCGCGGGAGATCTTTGTTATGATTTTACTCAATAATAAAGGATTTAGCTTAACTGAAGCTTTGGTAAGTGCTGCACTTCTCGGAGCGGTCTTTTTAAGTGTTATGTTTGGAGTTAATAATATTAATAAACAGCAAAATCATACAAGAAGAATGCACTCCAGTGAATTAATTAAAAATAGCTTATACTCTATCTTAAATAATCCAGAGGCTTGGAAGCACACACAAAATGACAATAGCAATAGTGTATTTAACTGTTTAGATAGCGAAGATGGATGCAAAAATAAATCTGGATATATTAATATAGTTAGAAATAGTAATAATAGTGTTTACTTTAAAGATGATGGCGACTCTGGTTTTAAAAGTAATGGTAAACAATGTAGTAAAAGTCGCGATGGTGAAGAATGTTATTTAACAGTTAAGTTAAAAGTTGATTTTTTATGTAATAAAAACTGTAAATCCCCTCTAGCAAAAATAAGTGGAAACTTTTATTACTTTAATAATCAGCAATCAAACAACACTATTAATCATATAAATTTTCAGCTTTTAAAAGCTTTAAAAATTGATGAATGTGCTTTAGGATGTCGAACAGAAGTCCTGACACCGACACTATCGAATGCTGATAAAGAGATAAACCTTGATGCTCAAGAGCTTAAGGTTGTAATGATTGTGGACAATTCTTCTAGTATGAAATCCGCACAAGAATATTTAAGTCAAGGCATACGCCCATTATTAAGTCGCATACGAGCGCTTGGAATTAAAGTTAGCTTTTACGTCTACTCAACAACACAATTCCATAACGATGGAGACAATCATATTGCTGACTATAATAGATTTTACCGTTATACAGACGAAAACGGTATCTACCGCGAAACTACCAGTGACCCTGGCTACTATGGTGGTTTTCAGTACGACGTTGAAAAAACAATTACCCCAAGCTTAAGAGACCCGATCGGTGGAGTTATGACCATTGATTCAGATATGTCCGAAGATGAGTTTAATCAATTTGAAGATAAAATCACCTCTGTTATATCAGATGAAATTGGCATTCATGGAGATTCTAAAGAAAGAGGGCTTTGTACCTTATCTAGAACTCTATTTGATAAAGGGAATAATCAATTTTTAAGTGCAGGTGACAATGTTTTATTTTTGGTTGTCACTGATGAAAATGACGAAAGTGAAACTGCAAACAGTTGCTATTCAAAACTTGTAAAAAAGCGTGATTGTGATGCAAAATATGGAACTTACTATTCCTATAATCAATGTGATCAGTCTAATACAGCTGAATGTGATCGTGTAAAATATAGAGTATGGGCGGTCGATGCCCTGCAAAAGGTTTCAAGAAGAAAAATATGGGCAACCTGTGAAAACAGATACATTGCTGATGGCACAGAACTTGTTGAAACAAGCACTGAATACACTTATAGAGATGTACATGATAAGTCGTGCTCTGAAATTCCATTTGGTGAGGGTATTTGTAATGCTGATGACATTACAAGAGTAAGAGAAAAAACAAGTTGCTCAACAGAAGAAGAGGTCATTACAAGTTGTAAAACTAGTTGTTATGAATACAACAGTTACAGCACAGAATACAATGATTATAATAAAGATACACTAGGTAAAAACCTTATGTTTAACAGTTTCACCACTTCTGGTGGAAACACCTATTCTAATCTTATAGAATACATGGAAGCTAAACATCCAGACAGAGAATTCAATACTACAGAATACCGTAGGTATGGATACAAAGAAGCCACACGATGCGATGAGCTTCCTTATGAATATTCAAGTTACCAAGAGGACATGGGCTTTTCACCTGAAACCACCTCATTGAAAGATGTTATTAAAATGAAGGCTGACTCTATGTTTGGTGCTGATGGTTACTCTTTATCACTAATCATCAATGATAAAGAACTTAATGAACAAGTTGGATGTGCACTTCAAGGTGCACAATCATTTGGAACTGAATATTTAAACTTAGCAAATGATTTGTATATTCCAGGAGGCGTTAGCTCCATATGTTCTGCAGACTATTCTAGTGCTTTAAATAATGTGGGTGCATTTGCTCAAAAAGTAGCAAATGAAAGTTTTAAAACATTAGTTTTGTCACCTGGAGAACAGCTTATTCGTATTACAGGCATTAATAAGACCGGCGAAACATATACACTTTCAACTCCAGAAGACTATATCGTTAATGGCTTAGTTATTACTTTTACTGATAGTTTTGTTGCCAAAAACACAAACCCTGTAGATGTTCGTATTGGAAAAATACCACCAAAATTAAATGCAATAAAACCAGCTTGGTTGACTAGCAATCAGTCCAATGAGAACCTTTAATTGTATCCATTTAAAAAATAAGGATAATTATTTTTTATATGAATATCAATTTGAAACACTATATTAAATTAAGGGTTTTATTTTCACAGGTTAGAACTGACCATTGTCGAATAATAAGTTTGTACATTTAATAATTACATGACTATAAATTTATCAAAACAAGATAGATTCAATAAATTAAAAGTTTTTATCAACTCTCATACATTGCTTTAGAGCATACATTGTCTCAAATTGAGTTAGTAATATGTAAGATTTAAATGTTATTTGATTAAAAAAATATGGTCTAAAAAATGCATATTCTTTATGATATGAAATTAACAAAATTAATACTCATTACTAACATAGTGTTTATATTTCCTATCTTTCTTCAAGCGGAAATAAATAAATTCAACTTCACCCTTACCGATCATCAAGTGGAACTGATGAATTGGGCTTTAGAGCAAGACTTAACAAAAATGAATATTAATAAAAATACTATAAAAAACTTTGAAGAAAAAACCGGCAATGACTATCCGGACTATAAATACTTTGGTTTGCACGACCTTGCTTCTTATCAGGGCAAAGACTTAAAAGTAAGCTGCTTTTCTGAAAAAAATTATTGTGAAATGATACTTTATAAATTACCTGAAGAAAAAGGCGCCTTGGCTAAAACCTCTGAATTTATAGTTGGGGTTACAAAAAGTGGCCTTTGCCTTATAAAAGATAAATACTGTGAATCTTTAAAAAATACAAACGAGCAAAAAGAAAAGCCTGTTGTCATTGGTGCTTTAAGACTAAATCAACAAGAGCTAAATAAACTTAAAAAGTTAATGGCAAAACATAAAGATGAAAATGGACTATTTTCTTTAGACACTAAAACAATAGGCTCTGTTGGAGGCCGAAAATACACCTGCGAACACATCAGTGTTTACGATGATCAGCCCGGGACTAACAGCTGTTATACACAGGATTTAACCCTGCCCGGAATTCAAATTGTAGATGACAAAACCAGGTCCTCAGTTGGCTTATTTGACAACACAAATCCATTTATGAGCAAAAAAGTAAACAAGCCTAAAAACCAATCTGCAACTCATCAAGGCATTAAGTAATCAATCTTAATGCTAGCTTTTAACAATCAGTAAGTCTTTTCGAAATTACTAACCCATTTACACATAAAACGACAAATAAAACAAATACCCCTACCATCAAAACAAATTGGAACCAGATAATAGAACTATTAATATAATTGTGTTTATAAGTTTTCAATTTGATCTTTGGAGTCGTCATCAAAACTCTTAATAATTTCGTAGATCTATCAATAACCTATAATTTAATCTAAAAAAATTGGTATAAAATTAGCAATATTTATCTGATTGTATTTCAATAAAGAATAGAATCGATACAAATAGACATTTTTTGTCATATTGATTATTATGGAGGACCTTTCATGAAATTACTTAACTCAAATATATTGGTAATTTTTTTATCAAGTGTGTTATTTTCAACAACAAGTTATGCCTGTGATAAGAGCTTGATGAAAAAGTTTCTACTTACTGTTCACGATACCGTTGGTTTAAACAGTACCCATAAAATTAATATTATTAAAAAAGCTGCTAACTGTAATGATATGTCCGACAATGAATTTTCAGAAATATTTCGTGAAGTTATTGGTACTGACATGAATGAATACTTTAAAAATAACGACACAAGTGTTCCTAACTTTATTGAGTCAAATGAAAACGAATCTTCTTATCCAGAAACTCAAATTACCAAACAGAAAAAAGTTTTTAACGATATCGACACCAGGTCGCAGATACTACAAATACCTAGTGATAAAGCCGATATTAAATTACTATCATCAAAGGATAACAACTCTATTGTAGTTGAACTCGACTTCGCAGCAGATCCTAAAAATTCAGACTATTTAAATAATTACATTAACCGATTTGAGCTCGTCGAAGATGGAGCAATAGCAAGTATTCATAAAAAACGAGGCAATGAATACTGCAAACAAATGAGAATAGGCTCAGTGTTTAGAATGGCTGGAATCTGTTTATTAAATACAAAAGTTTCATTACCTAATAACTCAAGCATACTTGTTTTAGATAAAAATGGAGATCGAGTTAATAAATCTAGTCTCCCTATGATAAAATCAGAGTTTTTATTAAAGCTAGAAAATACTATGGGTGGAAATAAAATTAAATTGATAAAAGAGTACGTCAAAAATAATGATCCAAATGACATATTTTATAGCAATGACATTCAACTAGTTTTAAACAGTGTAAGTTTTAGTGAAAAGTTAGATACACTAGACCTACTAAGCCCCTTAATTGTGAGACCACTACCAACAGAACTTTTTTATTATGTAATGAATGATGTTTCGTTTAACGAAAAACTTGATATAGTTCGAATGCTTTCCCCACTACTAAATACTCCACTTTCTGCAGATTTCGTTCATCAAACAATCAGACTGATAGATAGTTTTGACAGCCTTGAAGCCTTTAAAATCTTAGCCACCAAGGTCTCTAAACAAGATAAGGACAAACTATTAAGTGTAATAGAATATGAGTTATCTTATTTTGACCGAAAAGAAGCACGTGAGTTTTTAAAAGGCTTATAATATCTGCTTTAGCACCAGTCACTTGGAACAACGATTTGCTTGAGCTCGTTGACTCGAATGCCTAAGTAGTTGTTTCCAGAGAATATAACAAACCGACTAGCTCTGAGAGTGCCCGTTGAGATCATTCTGACTTCTGTAACACCCTTGGAGTTCAAGTAAGAGGTGCCCTCATAGGGCCCTAATCTCCACCTGATTTTTGAGTTCGCGAGGTTTCTAATGTCCGAGGCTCTGACCTGATCTACTGTGTCCATAGAGTTTCTACAGCGGACTCTAAAGCGCACATAGATAAAGGTTTTCATTTCACATCTAGAGCCAGTGGGGTATGAGCTAATGTTGCAGGTGTTAAAGGGAATCTCTGCAATGCCGTACTGTTTACCATAGTACTGAATCCCCAACTCTTCTTGCACTTTTTGTAAGTCAATTCGAGTCCCTGAGGTGGTCTTTTTACTCGGCCCTGTGGTTGTACAAGATGATAAAATTATAGCTATAAAAATAAAGATAAAATATTTGATAAAAACCCCCTGCTTTATCAAATTGTATGTAAAAATCTTGCAGTTTAGAAATAAAAAATAAAAATTTAGACTCTTAAAACAAAAAAAGCCTCAGATTTTGTCTGAGGCTTTTTTGAGTTATATTCAGATAACTTATTAATATCTATAGTGATCTGGCTTAAATGGCCCCTCAGGGTTTAGACCTAAGTAATCCGCTTGCTCTTTTGTCAGCTTTGTCAGCTTCACACCAAGCTTTTCTAAGTGAAAGGCTGCCACTTTTTCATCTAAGTGCTTAGGAAGTCTGTATACAGCCCCCTCTTGGTACTCACCAGACGCTTTTTTCTGCCAAAGGTCCATTTGGGCTAAAACTTGGTTCGTAAAAGAGTTACTCATTACAAATGATGGGTGGCCAGTGGCACAGCCAAGGTTCACTAAACGACCTTGAGCTAAAACTAAAATCTCACGACCGTCTTTAAACTTATGCAAGTCAACCTGAGGCTTCACTTCATCTTTTTCTGTGTTAGCATTTAACCACTTCATATCAATTTCATTGTCAAAATGACCAATGTTACAAACAATAGCGCCACTTTTCATGCTTTTAAAGGTTTGCTCGTTAATAATGTTGTAGCAACCAGTGGCTGTGACAAAAATGTCAGCCTCTTTAGCAGCTTCTTCCATAGTTGTGACTTCAAAGCCCTCCATTGCGGCCTGTAAAGCACAGATTGGATCTATTTCAGTCACAAGCACTCTGGCACCAAATCCTCTTAAAGATTGAGCTGAGCCCTTACCAACGTCTCCATAGCCTGCAATAACAACGACTTTACCAGCAACCATCACATCAGTGGCACGTTTGATTCCATCAGCTAGTGATTCACGACAGCCGTAGAGGTTATCAAACTTAGACTTAGTGACCGAGTCATTAACGTTGATCGCAGGGGCTTTAAGTAAACCTTTTTTAGCCATCTTCTCAAGGTTATGAACACCCGTTGTAGTCTCCTCAGAGATACCAACCACTTTGTCCATCATGTGAATAAACTCATCAGTATGCATCATGTTGGTCAAGTCACCACCATCATCTAAGATCATGTCAAAGCCGTCTTTTCCCCAGCCCTCAATCGTCTGACGAATGCACCACTCGTACTCTTCTTCGGTTTCACCCTTCCAAGCATAAACAGGAGTTCCAGCAGCTGCCACAGCACAGGCTGCGTGATCTTGAGTGGAAAAGATATTACAAGAGCTCCAACGAACCTCAGCTCCGAGGGCTTGTAAAGTCTCAATCAGAACTGCTGTTTGTATGGTCATATGTAAACAGCCCGTGATTTTTGAGCCTTTTAATGGCTTTGTTTCACCATACTCTTCACGAAGACCCATAAGACCAGGCATTTCGGTTTCTGCAATGTTAATCTCTTTACGACCCCAACGCGCTAACTCTTCAAAACGCTTTGGATCTTCCATAGCCTCTTTGCAAACTTTAAAGTCAACTTTTTGAGACATATCCATTCCCTTCTTTTGAGATGTGCTAGTTTCAACCTGTTGCACTCTTCACTCCTTATTTTAAATGTTTCACTATTTAAAACAGCAAAGCCACAGGCCCTGCGGTTTAGATAGTACTAATGATTAATAAAACAGGCTCATTACAACACGAGATAGAGAAAATTCAAAGCCTATTTAAAAAAACCAAAGCTCGTCTAATAATGTGCGTAATAAAAAATTTAGAGCATCGTGAGAATTTCATATCCACTGTCTGTAATCATAATGGTGTGCTCATATTGGGCAGACGGTGTTTTATCACTGGTCTCGTAGTATTTGATACTGGAGTTAGGTATTGAAAACTCCTTAATAGGCAAATCATTAATATTAATCATGGGCTCAACAGTCAAACAGGCCCAAGGAATCAACTTGTCACCACGGCCTTTTTTCCCATATGAGGGCACAAATGGGTCCATATGAAATTCTTCACCAATCCCATGGCCACCAATTTCACGGACAGCATAAAAGCCCTTTTTAGTGACAAATTTGTTAATGGCAAACCCAATGTCTCCAGTGGTGCCAAAGGGTCTAATTGCTTCAATGCCTTTTTCCATAGCTCTTTTGGCAACATCACAAATGTTTGTGACATCATCTGACACCTCGCCCACAAAGAACATGCTAGAAGTATCTCCGTAATAGCCGTTTAACTCACAAGTCACATCGATGTTCACCACATCACCTTCCACCAGTGGCTTTTCATCCGGCACTCCATGACAAATGCACTCGTTCACAGAGGTACAAATAGATTTTGGAAACCCATGATAATTTAATGGAGCTGGACGGGCCCCATGAGAAAGAGTGTAGTCATGAGCAATTTTATCAAGCTCATTGGTTGTAATTCCTGGGCGAACAAAACTCCCCACATGGGCAAGAGTTTTAGCGGCCAGTTGTCCACTTTTTTCCATCAAACGAATATCATTGGCTTTAACAGGTGTCATAGGCTTTCCTTTTTAAGTAAAAAAACGTATTTCCAGAGGCTTGTCAACTGCCTGAGGGCTTGTGACGTATTAAATACAAGCCTTAGAGGCATAAAAAAAGGCCAGATCATCTCTGACCTGGCCTTTGTGATTCTAAAGCTTAAATTGGCTTTAAGAAACGTGCTTGCTAATGATTTTAGAAAGCTCAAACATAGTAATCATGTTTTTGCCAAAAAGTGGCTTAAGCTTGTCATCAGCATTGATGTTTCTGCTTTGCTGAAGATTGTTCTTCTTGATGTAAGCCCATAATTTTTTAACGATCTCTGGACGAGAAATAGGCTTGTTACCAACGATAGCAGCAAGTTGATCACTAGGAGTTAGTGGTCTCATAAAAGCTGCATTTGGCTTTCTTTTAGTTTTAGTCTTTTTCTTAGCAGTTTTTTTAGTCGCTGCTTTTTTTGTTGCCTTTTTAGGAGCTGCTTTTTTAGTGGCTTTTTTAGTTGCCGCTTTTTTTGTAGCTTTTTTTGTAGCTTTTTTAGTCGCTTTTTTAGCAGTCTTTTTAGTGGCTTTTTTAGCTACTTTTTTCTTAGTTGCTTTTTTCTTTGTAGCTTTTTTTGCTGCAGTTTTTTTAGTGGCTTTTTTAGTCGCCTTTTTTGCTGCAGTTTTTTTTGTAGCTTTTTTGGCTACTTTCTTCTTAGTTGCTTTTTTCTTTGTAGCTGCTTTTTTAGTAGCTTTCTTTTTTGCTTTGGCCATGTTAGCCCCTCCAAAATGGTTGTTTGTTTTTATGTTTTAAAAACCCTTACTTCAATAATGATATATAAAGCTTTTGCATTGTCCAAAGAATTTTTTTAACAAAGTATATTTTTTTGTTGGCTCCCCCTTAGAAAAAACGAAATTCCCCCTTAGAACCACCTCTCCCCACCCCCCCATTGGGCCCAAAAAGCCAAAGACAAAAAATGCACAAAACCCCTTGCTAGAGGGCCTTACAGGATTAAACAGAAGTCCACTTATAAGCTTAAAAGCATGATTTTCCTAACTGTAAGACTAGTTCTTTAAAGGGGTATTAAACTCTCTATGCAATGTTCCGAAATAATACATATGCAAGCAAGTTTCAGAGAGATTTTAGAGAAAAAGCTCAATTCCCCCTTGGAAAACGATCTTTCCCAAGGAGAAAAGAGTCAATTTTCTGACCCTTTTGCACTGTCTTTTTTGATGGGGTCAATCCCACAATTTAAGTATAAAACAGGCCACTACCAAAACTCTTTTACCAAAACTGAAACTGAAAACTCAAAGACAAGCAAAGAAAGTGCTGAGTCAACTTATACAGTTGAGCCTAATACCGAGCCCCCTCAACCATCTACAACAGAGACAAAAGCAGAACCAATATATTCTATGGAAGCTCTCAGTGTTCAGGCTGTCACGGCCCTGTATGTGCTTAAAAGTTTAGGGGCAAACCTTGATGATAGTTTTTATGCCAGTGAGCTTAAAAAACAATACCGAAGACTGCTGCTTCGGTATCATCCTGATCATAATGATGGCTCCACCTTAGAGGAGTTTTTTGATCTAAGGCAGGCCTACGATAGTATTATTAGTGAATTGGACGGTATTTAATTCGACTTGGAGTTAAGGCGTCCTCTCCCATTTGTTTCTTCTTAAAGTCTTCGTACTCAGAATAGTTTCCTGGAAACCACTCTACTTTTGAATCACCCTCAAAGGCTAAGATGTGAGTGCAAATTCTATCCAAAAACCATCTGTCGTGACTGATCACAATGGCATTACCACCAAATTCAGCCAGTCCGTCCTCTAAAGCCCTCATAGTGTTTACATCTAAATCGTTAGTCGGCTCATCGAGCAACAGCATATTAGCCTCTTCACGAAGCATCTTAGCTAAATAAACGCGGTTTTTCATACCACCACTAAGTTCTTTGATCTTTTTTTGCTGATCAGCGCCTGAAAAGTTAAAGCGAGACACATAAGCTCTTGAGTTGATCTCTTTATTCCCAATCCAAAGTACATCTTCACCACCGGTGATCTCTTCAAAAACGGTTTTCTCTGGACTCAGTTGGCGTCTTTGATCCACGTAAGCAAGCTTGACTGTTTCTCCAATTTCAAAATTGCCATCATCGGGCTGCTCTTCACCAGTAATTAGTCTAAATAGGGTTGATTTACCAGCTCCGTTGGGACCAATCACTCCCACGATGGCTCCTTTAGGAATGCTAAAATTCAAGTCTTCAAAAAGCAGTTTGTTGTCATAAGCTTTTTTAACTCCCTTAACCTCAATCACTTTATCCCCAAGACGAGGTCCTGGTGGAATGTATATCTGCATATCTTTGAGTTTTTCAGGCGATGGGTCTTTTAAAAGTTGCTCATAGTTTGAAATACGAGCCTTAGTGGTGGACTGACGTCCCTTTTGTCCGGTACGAATCCACTCAAGCTCACGCTGAAGAGTTTTATTGCGTTTTTCGTCTTGCTTTTGCTCTTGTGATAAACGTTTGTCTTTTTGCTCAAGCCAAGAAGAGTAATTGCCCTTCCAAGGAATCCCCTCTCCGCGATCTAACTCTAAAATCCATCCGGCCACATTATCAAGAAAGTATCTATCATGAGTGACAGCAATCACAGTCCCTGGAAACTCATGGAGGTATCGCTCTAGCCATGCCACACTCTCGGCATCCAAGTGGTTGGTTGGCTCATCTAACAATAAAATATCTGGGTTTGATAAAAGCAATCTACAAAGAGCCACACGGCGTTTTTCACCACCTGAAAGATTCTCAACATTCCAGTCTTCTGGAGGGCAACGAAGAGCGTCCATAGCTTTTTCAATCTTTTGATCCACTTCCCAGCCATCTAAAGCCTCTATAACTTCTTGGGCCTTTGATTGCTTTTCAAGTAGGCTCTCCATTTGCTCTGGAGTGATATTTTCATCACAAAGCTGGGTATTGACTTCATTAAAAGTCTGCATGGCCTCTTGAAGCTCTTTCATGCCGTCCATGATGTTTTCTTTCACGGTTTTAGAATTATCTAATTTGGGATCTTGCTCAAGATATCCCACTTTAAAATCACGGGCAGGAAAGGCTTCCCCTAAAAACTCATTATCAATACCGGCCATGATATTTAAAAGAGAGGATTTACCAGCACCGTTAAGCCCTAAAACGCCAATTTTTGCGCCATAAAAATACGACAAGTATATATCTTTTAGGACATACTTATTAGGAGGATAGACTTTGCTGACACCCTTCATTGTATAAATAATATCTTCTGCCAAGAGAAACTCCTTTAGTAAGATTGAGCCCAGAGGGTTCACATCATGTTATGATTTGAATTAATTAAAGTGTGTGTTCTATCATTTATCAATAAAGACTGCAATATCACCCTAATTTACTGCCTCCATGGCAGTCAGGCGACTTCAAGCTGTTTGGGTTGTGTGTTTCCCACTCATCGGGAGTGTATAGCTTCAAGCTCAGTGCATGCACGGGGCCACTTAACTCCTCTTGAAGGAGCTGATTAATCAATCTATGGCGCTGAATTCTTGGTTTGTCATTAAACTCATCACTAACAAGAATGACCTTAAAATGAGTTTCGGAATTCTCAGGCACACTGTGCATATGGCTTTCATTAATCACTTGCAAATGACTGACAGATAAAGATTTTAGCTTTTCTTCTATACGTGTTTGAACGACATTCATAAAAATGAGTGTATCTATTTTTATGAATCGGTCAACACCTATCATAGCCTAAGATACACTCTGAAATTCATATATTACTTAATGATAAAGAAAATGAGGCTCTAGCATATCAATAGGCTCAAACTCTGTGTTGCCTCTTAAATCCCCAATAAAGCCTTGAAAACGACGTAGTTGCTCACGAGCCTTTCCAATGCCTCCATAACCAAGCTTTGACTCACCAAAACCGACCACTTTACAATTATCCGTTCTAGCAATAAGTAAATCCAGCTCACCCATGGTTCTGCGACCAGGGTAATGATACTCAATAGAGCCATGAACAAAGTATTTTCCGTGGCCATAACGCTGATTGAGTTTAACTTGCAACCACTCAAGAGCGAGAAGCTCAAGTATTGCACCTTCATTATGAAAATCGAAGTTTCTAAGATCATCATTGGCTCTCAAAATTTCATAACTAGCTTTTAAGTTTGGCTCTCGTTTTAAACGCTCCTGCAAGCGTCTGGAGTTATGATTATTATATTTAAATACATCCCATAAAAAACCGGCCTGTTCACGATTTAGATCATATGCAAAAGTAAAGCCTCGACTGGTAGAACCCTCCAGACCAAAAGTAAATACATCAATAGTTGTATTTGAAAAATGCTCAATTTTTGTGTCCTGACAATGACTAGGCACTTTATGATCTTCTTTAAGATTTCTGAAATAGGCATCTGTTGCCAGTAGATGTGATGAAAAAAGTAACGCAAATATAACTGATATGAACTTAAGCTTCATATGATTTCCCCTTCCCCAATGTCCTCTTTATCCCTATATTTTTTACATTATGCAATAAAAAATTCTTATTTTTTGATACTTATTTATAAGATTCCCTGTTTACAAAGCCCAAAGTTCACAGTTTAATGACCTCTATGATCATATTAGCGTGGTTTTTCTCAAGTTTAACATTGGCCTGTCCGAACATTTCGGGTCTTTACACTTGTTACACTGAAAATCAAACTGAACCATTAAAAGTGACTCAACAGGCCTCACAACATGGTGAAAGAGTCCATTTAGATTTTGAACATCAAGATAACCTAGATTTTTTAGCCGATGGTCAACTTCGAATCATTGAAAAGGATCTCACTCAAGACAATGGCAATGTGATTGGCAAAGCCGTTATTGAAACCCATAATTTATGCCGTGGCCCAATGATTGAAGCCAATAAGTTAGAGAAAAACCTTTATTATGAACTCGGCTTAATGGTTTTTGAGCATCGTGTACTTATTGAACACCAAAACTTAGGCCTTCAAATTACAAACACAAATATTTTTACAGACATTGATGGCCGCAGATTAAAAGAATCCAACAGTTATTTTTGTCAAAAAAATCAATAAGGGGGAACTCATGACCATAATATTATCTATGCTTTTAACAGCTACAAGCCTGTTTGCCTGTCCCGAAATCACAGGAACATTTTCTTGCTCTTCAACCAGTGGTGAAACCGACACTGTTTACATGCAAACCACAAATGGTATTGAGTACAGCATTTTGAACGAAAACGACGTAAAACCCATCGAACTTATTGCTGATAACGAAATCAGAACCAGCAAAGAGTTTATTACTGACGACTACGGCAAAGTTATTGGAGTCATCGTGAAAAACACAAAAGCCCACTGCCCGGAACAAAACATGTTAAAATTTGAAATCGACGCCAATACTGAATTTGCAGGAGTGCAAAAAAATCAACTCTTAAAAGCCACAGTACAAAAAATCTCTAACGAGCGCTTTGAAACCACCACTACCATTATTACCACAGAGCGTTACGGCATAGATACCACTACCTCACAATCTGCTTGCACTTTATAAGTTTCTTATGGGTCACACCATCATAAAAATGGCCTTGTGACCCCAAGGATAGCTTAAACTAAAAACTCGCCTGATATATATACAGTAAAGCTTACATCATTATTATACGCTAATGCTTTGATTCTTGTGAAATTTATACTCTTTGCCGCGTTAACTATGACATCAGTAAATGAGTTTTGTATAAAGTCTTAAACACACTTACAGGGGGAT
>JAKUPT010000025.1:34785-42442 GCA_022450595.1 Bdellovibrionales bacterium | reverse complement strand
AAACTCTAGCCGATCTGGTTTTTTTAAATGTTTCATTTGTTAGATAGTCCATGGGGGTTATAACATCTGCGATTTCGTGACTTTTAATGTCTAAGTCTTTTAGGTCGTCCATAATAATTATATTTTTCATTAAGGTATTTCCTTTGGATGAATAATTAGTAAATTTCCGTCATAGGTCATAACACCCAACAAGATTGAAGTGATTAATCGATTCATAGGTACAGAATAATAATGCTGGCCCCTTATAGGGTTTGAAATATAAGGATCTGCAATTTGAACTTCGTCTTTGTCTTCATCATAACCATACAAAACCACAAAGTGACCCGCGGGTTCTCCTTTTATATCACTGTCAATATTAGTGACTGGATCCTCACGAATCATTTGATAAAGCCAAGTGGAACTAAGCCCAGTCAAAATAGGTATATTGTTTTTTAAATACTTTGTGATCATCCCTCTTTTTAAATCTTTAAAACAAAGCTCGCCTCCAAAGTTGATGTATTCAATATAAGCATCCGTGGTTGTCATATATTTTTTATCACTTTGTTTTGTTTGTTTTCTCTCAGTGAGCTTTTCTATTAACTCTGACTGAGTGAGCTTAAACCATGTTGGGTCAAAAAGATTTAAATTATAGGAATACATTTTGGCTTTAAAACCCATGGATAAAGCGTGTTTTGCAAGCATTACAGCTAAGGTTCCCCCGCCCTCCTCAAATTGATGAATGTCATTAACCAAATCATTCAGTTCAACGCTTATTTTGTAATAGTCATAAACAGCCTTTAAGCAGACAGGACCACAGGAGGTGTTATCGGGTTGCTCTTCAATTTTAAAATCTAGTTTGTACATAATTTTGTAATTATATCATTTTAGCTAAAAATGAATAGGTTTTTAATTCTTGCTATATGTTGAAAGTTTTATCCAGCCTTATGTCAATTATGTGTAAACATTAACACAAAATACTCTTGCCTTTTTTAGATTTTTCGACATTTGGACATTGTAAATAAAGCCTATTTTCTTTCTCTGGCTTTACCGGTATGTCCCTTTCACAAGCATGGATTATAAAATAATACGCATAAAAGCCATTTTAAATGAGCTTAATTCAAAAAGCTCATATTCTCCCCATTATCTTATAGATTTTGTCGATGCCTTTCGCCCAAAAACCGACGTAGAATTTCAACAAGTGGACCTACTGTTTCATCAGTTTGCAAAATGCATGAGTATGCATACAGACTATGCCGAAAGCTTTAGAACCTATTTAAACCATGTTTTCCATAAAAAGAAGGTCCTAAGGTCCATTACTGAATCTGGAATTATCACAAATGACAACTTTACAACTCAACTGAGAAGGTTGTTAATTAGTAAATTCTTTTCAGTGCATTACCCTAGAAATGACCTACTCAATGTGCTTGAAAAGCTGTTTCCACAAGCCAATGATTATGACTGGGTCAAGCGTATAAACAACAAAGATATCGCCGTCTTCTTTAAGGCCCTTGGTTTGAGAGAAACCTATGAGATCGAAGAAGACTATCCAGCAAGAAGGCAGCTCTTACAAGCCCTGAAAATTATTTCGATCCGGATTAGCTCCTTAGGTCTAGTCAATGAAATCACCGAACGCATTCCTGAACTGGAAACTCTAGAGTCTCCATTTGTTGTTCTCCCAGAAGAAATGAATCTATTTATTGCTAAAATGGAAAAAGAACCCTATTTAACTCAATCCGACCCAGATTTTAAACATATCTTTGTTTTACTTGAGCAGTGTAAGCAATACATTTCAATCATTAGAACAAGAAAAAAATCTTTTGGTATTAATTTGGTGCTCACGAATTATCTTTTAAGATTGAAACAAAATATTAAAAGAGCAGAAGTTATTTTAAATATTGTGGCCAAAAATGAAAACCCCGTTGAAGCCTATCACTCTGAGATTGAGTTTTGCAAAAACCTTATCAAAGCACAGTCGGAAAAAAGAAATCTCTCTCATTTTATTAAAACTTATTTAGAGCTTATAGCTTTTCAGATTTCTGAACACACAGGCTCTACCGGTGAAAACTATATTACCAAAAATGCCAAAGAGTATTGGAAAATGCTTATGTCCTCAGCGGGTGCAGGTATAATTGTTGGCTTTTTAAGTGTTTTTAAAAATATCATCTATTATATGCATCTACCGCTGTTTGGCTCGGCCTTTATGTACAGTTTAAACTACTCTATGGGATTTATACTCATCTATGTCTCTAAAACAAAGCTTGCCACGAAACAGCCGGCAATGACAGCGTCTTGTCTTGCACAACATCTAGATATAGGGCTTAAAAAGAAAACTAGGCATTTGTTTGAAAATGAAGCCTACTTAGTGCGACAAATTTTTAGATCACAGTTTATAGCATTTGTAGGAAATTTACTGTTTGCTTTCCCTGTGGCTTATTTAATTGCCAGTACTTACACTTACTATACAGGCTCCAGTCCAATGGACCACAACAAAGCCTTACAAATGGTGCAAGATATACACCCATTTGAAAGCCCATCACTGTTATATGCCTCACTCACAGGTGTTTATTTATATATAGCTGGAGTGATTTCAGGCTACTATGATAACTTTAATATTAACTATCAGTTTTCAAAAAGACTAAAATATCAAAAGTGGTTAAGAGGGTGTTTAGGACCCAAAAATGCTGTTCGTATTTCAAATTACAGCAATCGTCATTTTGGCGCCATAATGGGTAATGCTTATTTAGGTTTATTTCTTGGCTGTACAAGCACTTTAGGTGAAATTATTGGTATACCCTTAGATATTCGCCATATCACTTTCGCTTCAGGAAATTTTGGACTGGCCTTTCAAACCATCGGCAATCAACTAAGTCATATACAAATCATTGAGTCTTTTGTGGGTATTATTCTTATTGGTACAATGAACTTTATTTTCAGTTTTGGGCTGGCCATTATAACCGCGATTAAATCTAGAAAATTACAATTTAAAAGAACTGGTACACTTTTATACTTTACGTTAAGACTTTTCTTACATAATCCGATTGCCTTTTTTATTCCAGTTAAGTTGGATAAAAAAATGTTTTAAATTCTCAATTTACATGCTTAACTTATAAATCCAGAAAGGACTTTCCAATGAAGTTTATTTTACCACTTGCCATTTTATTATTTATTCTGCCAGCCTTTTCAAAAACTCGAGTCGGAGTAGGTGTAATGTTAGGATCTCCCACGGGCATTACTGGAAAGATGTTAAGGTCTGGGAAGCACCCTATTGATGCTGGTATATCTTTTGGAGACAACTTTGAGTTTCATAGCACCTATTTGTTTCCCCAAAAAAAGCGACTTCAATTAGAATCACTAAATCTCAGGTGGTACTGGGGGCTTGGCGGCAAGCTAGAAAATGTGAATAAAAAACATGAAGACGATGAACTTTATCTTGGCCCAAGAGCATCTGCTGGAATTAACCATTATTACAAAAAGTATTCTCTTGAGAGCTTTGCTGAAATTGCTGCAAATGTTTATGTTATCCCTAACAGTAAAGCTGATCTCGATTTATTTATTGGTTTAAGGTACTATTTTTAAGCGCCCTCTTTATTCATTTAACTCGCTTAAGGACTTTGTTAACTGTTCTAACATTAAGTTGTTTTGGGAGACCAAACCAGATATTTCACCAGCAGCAACAGAGGCATTTCCAGCTAGTTTTTTGACCTCATTGGCAACCACAGCGAAACCTTTACCGGCCTCTCCTGCTCTTGCTGCTTCAATTGCTGCATTTAGTGCTAAAAGATTGGTCTGATTAGCAATCTCACTAATTTTAGAACCAATATTGGTAATCTCTTCTCCGGTTTGTACAACTTTTGATAAATCAGTTGAAGTTTGAGAGACAGCACTTCTTCGCTGAGTAACATCTGCAGCGCACATCAACACTCGATCAGGTGAGCCCTTAAAATCTGACAGGACGGCAAAAGTAGCATTAAACCATAAAGTTGCTTCTCCAGACCAGCGAAACTCAACTCTTATAATTTTTCTTTTATACAGTTCTTCGAGCTGAGTTTTGCTAAGTAATCTGTCCAGAGATATATTTGAGGCTTGACCACATAAAGCATGAAAAAGATCATTACCTGTTAAAAAACTATTTGTTGAATAACTCCACTCGGCCAAAGCATTGGCCTCACCAATGGCAGCAAGTTTTGTATTAAAGTTTATAGAACGCTCTTTTATTTCACTAACATCTGTTTGTACGGAAATATACTTGTGAATATTGCCCTGTTTATCAAAAATTGGGTTTATTGCAAGGCTAACCCAATAAGGCTTGCCTGCTTTTGTATAGTTCAAAATTTCACCAAAAAAAGCACGACCCTGTGACAGGTGATTGCGAATTTCCTGGATAGTGTCTTTACTTGTATCACTACCTTGCAGGAAGTCTCCTGGGTTCTTACCTATACACTCTTCTAATTTATATCCTGTAAGTTTTGTAAAACCGTTATTTATGTACTCAATTTGTTTTTTCGAATTTGTGACTATTACGGAATTATCTGTATGATCGGACACTAGTGATAATAATTCAAATTTTTCTCTTCTTAAAACTTCTTGAGTTACATCTTTTAAAAAAGCAGTATATAAAATTTTGGAATCAACTTTAATTTTTGATAGAGAAAGTTCTGCGTAAAGCTTTGTACCATTGGCTCGGTAAAGCTCCACCTGTCTAGATGTTCCAACTATTTTATCATTTCCAGTTTTTCGATTACTATTAACATAATTATCGTGAGAGCCTTGAATGCTTTTAGGAACTAATATTTTTACGTTTTTACCTAAAACCTCTTTACGGTCATATCCCCAGAGTTTTTCAGCCGCTTTATTAAAAAAAGTAACATTATTATTTTCATCTATAGAGACGACAGCATCTATGACTTGCTCTAATGTTTGAGAGAATACATCTGTTGAGTTTCTATGATACTTAAACCTATTAATTAATTTTTTCAATTTTATCATCAACATCCAGCCTACAATCACAACCTGAAAATCTAAATCAGCATTTAAAATCATAATGAGTTATGTTTTTTGTGGTCAATAGATATTAAAGTTATTAAGAGATCTTATTATCTTACACTACAAAAGTAGTGATTATAATTAGGCCCATATTCATAGGTTTTATTATTAGATATATGAATATAACTCGCTTTAAAGTTTTTAATGATCTTATTTCTTTCCCCATTGTCTTTTGCAACAGCCAGTGCCGTAGCAAGGGCATCTGCCACATAGGGAGGCTCTACTGTTACAACAGTTATACTTGCTGTTTTCTGCTGAGACTGCCCTGTATGTGGATGAAGTAGATGATTTTTATTTTTATTTTTTATAAAGTTTCTATAATTACCACTGGTTGAGATGCTGACTTTATCACTACAAGTAGAAAAGCTGATCTTTTTGGACTCTAAAACAGGCTTATCAACTGATATCCTACAAGGCTTATGACAATAAATATCTCCTGAGAGTTTTACTGTAAAGGGATCCTCACTTTCTTGAAAAAGTTTTGTCACTTCCCACAATGCAAACCCCTTTCCTATTCCACCAAAATCAAGCCTGACATCTTTTGGCAAAACAAGTGCGTCAGAAGCATTATTTAGAATTTTTTGTAAATTAATATTTTTTGAACTTGAAGTGTAATTATTGTGATTTTTAAAGTCAGTTGTAAATCCACCTATTGTTGGGTCAAATAAGTAATGAGTTTGTTTTTGCATATAGGCTGAAAGCTCTAAATAGTCTTTGAAGTCTGACGTTATCAAAACTTTTTCACCTTTATTTAGCCTTACTACTGGTGAGTTTTTTATATAGGTAGACAAAGTCTGATCAACTTTTGCTATTGCATTAAAGGCCTGATCAAAATCATGAATCTGTTTCAAGCCTGATATGCTAACTTTAGTGCCCATATGGATTTGGCTTCTAACAAGCCTTTTAGGCTTTTCAAAAGTGGTACAGGAAACCAAAAATAGAGTAAATATTAGAATAACTTTCGACATAACAATTCTTTGTTTAATATTTCTTTAGTTTTTATGTTACACTTACTTTTATGAAAAGACGAGATTTTATAAAGTACTACTCTTTATTTTTATCATCTTCCTACTTTTTTCCTTTTAGTCTCAGTGCTAAAAATAAATCTTTGAATAAAAAAATAATTCCGTCGACAAAAGAGTCTATTCCAGTCATTGGAATGGGAACATGGATTTCATTCAATGTTGGTAAAAACATCCGCTTAAGAAATCAACGCACACAGGTTTTAAAAAAGTTTTTTGAGTACGGCGGGGGTATGATTGACTCCTCTCCAATGTATGGATCTTCGGAAGAAGTTTTAGGATATGCTTTGAAAAAGATTGGCTATCCTAAAGGGCTGTTTTCAGCCACCAAGATTTGGACCCCTTCTACTGAAAAAGGTAAAGAACAGTTTAAAGACTCACTCAAGCTTTGGGGTTTAAAAAAACTTGATCTTGAGCAGGTTCACAATCTGGTGAATTATGAAGAGCACCTTGAAACCTTACAAAAATTAAAAGCTGAAAAGCGCATTCGCTATATTGGGGTGACCACATCACATGGAAGAAGGCATTCTGAGCTTAAAAAAGTTCTAAAAAGTAAAAATATTGATTTTGTGCAGTTGACCTACAATATGCAAAATACAGACGCTGAGCCTTTAATAGAGTTGGCTCAAAAAAATAATATTGCAGTGATTGCCAACAGACCTTATGCCGGAGGTGGTTTAATTAAAAATATACAAAATAAGCCTCTTCCTAAATGGAGCAAAGATATTGACTGTACTACTTGGGCTGATTTTTTATTGAAGTATATTGTTTCAGACCCTGGGGTCACTTGTGCTATTCCTGCCACTACTCAAGTTGAGCACATGCAAGAGAACATGCAAGCAGGCATAGGTAAGCTTCCAACCCCTAAACAAAGACAACAAATGATGTCATATTTTAAAAGCTTATGATCAGTGATTTGCTGAGTTACGAAATATCCGATTTTATCATGTATAGCAAAGAAGCCCTCGGAGGCTTTCTCTCTACTTACAATAAACACATATGGCCCACTCAACTGGTGTGGGTTTTTGTTTCTATAGTTATTTTTTATATTTTAGTTATGAAAAACCAGCTGACTAAGTTGGTTTTAATCTTTTTTTCAGCAGCTTGGTTTTTTACTGGCTGGTACTTTTATAAAGATCATTTTTCATCAATTAATCTAGCCTCTCACTACGCCTTTTATCTTTGCGCAGCCCAAGGAGCCATTATTTTAGGCTTCGCGCTTTTGCCGTCCATTCGGCTTAATAAAAACTTGCTGGCTTTAAGTGTTCTATTTGTATGTTTTTTTGTGCCCTTTGAGTGGATATTTAAAGATGAACTTTTAGAAGTGACTTTGTTTGGCTGGGGGCCACTTCCTGTGTCCATTGCATCGTTGGCACTTATTGGCCTTATAATAGGCCTGAAAATAAAACTTTTGCTGCTCTCAATTATTCCAAGCTTGATTTTGTGCTTTGCACTTGCAAGTCATTTCTACGCCCAGTAGTTATAGCTAAAACAGCTTTCTACAACTATAACTTGCATTCATAGACTTTACAGCAGAAGCAATGTCTTTTCCAGATGCAAGTTCTATGACTCTAAACACTTTATGCATAAACTCATTACTTAATCTATGATTT
>JAKUPT010000025.1:0-34775 GCA_022450595.1 Bdellovibrionales bacterium | reverse complement strand
TTAGAATTTTTATTCATATAATTTGAATTGCCACGAACGGCAATCTCATACCCTAGGTTGGCTCTTTCATCTCTTATCTCTTTAGAATTTAATTTTTGTACAAGTTTTTTAACACCCGGATAAATCCAGCGACTTTGTTTATAAGTATATTGTCTTGAGTACAGTTCATATAGTGAATGAGTAAAAAGCACAGCCGACAATGAACCCAGCCCCATTTTAAGTTCTGCCCCCTCTAGTAAAAAAGCTGCCACAGCAACCCCCACACTGGCAGTCATTGATATTAGGCCCGAGTAGGTCTTTTGCTGTCCAATAGAGCCCGCTGTCAGTCCAGCCGTGAGATAGACCTCACCAATCAACCTCAGCGCCTCCAAGGAGTAGCGCTCTACCTCTGTGGCGTTTTTTGACTTTCGAGCTTCATCTAGCTGATCTACTGTATCAAAAAACAATTTCATCAAATCGATAACCCTGTCATCGACATGGTCTTGTTGAAATCTTTTGGCATGCTTGTCTTTTAAAAATATTTGTGCTGTATCTTTAGTTATGGAGTGGCCATTTTTATGATGGAGGCTTTGTACATTTTTAGATAAACCATATAAGTGCACCTCAAGCTCAGACAGGAGTTTTTTGGCCTGGGGCCTAGTGTATCTTGCTTCTAAAAGCTGAATTTCTAGCATATCTAACATTTCATTAATGCTATTTTTTAAGCCCGGATATAAAGACTTAATTTTTTTCATTTCAGCTCTTGAAATGTCATAACCCGGGTTTTCTAAAATCGTTGTTCTTAGTTTTTGTAACTTTCGTTCTTGCACTTCATCTTCTAACCGTTTTTCAATATTTAAAATAAATTCGCTGCCAGGTGAAATTCTATATTCAGGCCTTTGAGTGAGTTCTACTCCTTTTTCAAATTTAACTTCATAGATTCTATAATTTTGATATTTACCATTTGGATCTGGTGACGCAAAACCAGTGAACCTGCCCACCGTGGCGATTTTGGATTGTATCACTCTAGCCCCGTTATCAATAATATGCTTGATAAACAGCCCCCCATTTTCGAAATGCATTAATTCTTGATGAGGTAAGTTGTGACTTGTCATTTGGAATCTAGGAATCACAACATAGTTTTTGACAGAAAGCTCTGACATACTTCTATCTCTTAACATTTGCTCAAAAGTTAAAAGCTCTTCATTTAAAAATATATCTTCTGAGCGATAAACATGAAAATTTGGCATACTTGGTCTTTGCACATCTTCAGGAACGACTAACATTAAGTGCTCAAGCTGTAATGATTCTGCAGCCGACAAAACCCCACTAAATAAAAGACAGGCCGTAATTATTATGACTTTCATATTATACCTCTTTTGAAGCTTAAAACTAATTCACGGCACAGATCTTTACTATTTTAATTTATATATGAGTAAATCTTTTAATTCACAGCTATATTACTTATAGGGCTTAAAACAATTATGACCGCTCCTTATGCATACAGGCGCCATGCTATTCAAAAGCAGACAGTTTCCAATACTTGCAGTTTACTGCTATCTCACTGTAATTTTTAAGTTTTTACACATTTTTTATTAATTTAAAAAAGATTTTTATCTTAAGTGTTACTAGAGTAGGAATCGCACAAAGGAGTAAAGCAAATGAGCAATACACCCTATACTGAAGAAAATAAACGACGAAAAAAGGCTCTTGAAAGAGAGGAAGAAGCCCTTAAAAAAGATGTTTTAGGTGAAGGAGTTCAAGATGATGAAAGTTCTTTGCCACAAAATGAACAAAGCCTTACAGAAAAAGGCGTTGAAAGAAAATAAATATCAAATTATATGCTTTTAATTTGATTAGAAGATGGTTGTTTGCTGTAATATATTCATAATTATGAGTAATAAACAGATCTATAAAAAACAACTACTAAACTCTATACCTATAGTTCAATCAATGAACATAGATATCGTAAAAATTGAATCTAATAAAATAAGTATCATTGCTCCTCTTAATAAAAATATAAATTATGAAGGTACAGCATTCGGAGGCAGTATTAATACCTTGTGCGTACTTTCCTCATATCTATTAATTCATCATATACTTAAATCCCATAAGATCGAATTTAGCTCACTAGTTATTCAAGATAGTAGCATCCAATACCTCAAGCCTGTTGATTCTGATTTTATAGCCACAGCTACTATTCCTGTTAATTGCATAGATAAATTTATTGAGATGTTTCAAAAGAGGTCGATGGCTCGTGTCTCAACCGAGGCCAAAATCACATCCAGCAATAATTCAGAGTTTAAAGCTCGCTTCAAAAGTCGATTTGTTGCAAAAGCTTAAAGCTTACATTTGATGAAATAATAATATTTTTTTAACCCGACTTAAGCTTTTAAATATATTAATAAATATTTTTAGTAAAAATTTAATTTAGCCATGATTGTTCATCTTTAAATTATTTAAATTTATTTTTTATATCAGATAATATTTTGGCTGCTTCTTCACGACCACCTAAGCCAAAAGCTAAGCCGAAAGCTAAAGAAGCACCTGCCAATATCACCCCAAAAGCCGTAATAACAACTTCGTTAGCTATTACAATTTGCTCTAGAGCCATCGATGCAGCCAATGCAATAATACTTACCCGGCTTATTAGTGATAAAATTCCCGCATGGGGTGTTGTTGAATGCTTTATTAGCTTAGCTACAAAATTTGCTAAGTAAAGACCAATGGCCAAAATAACAAGCCCAAGACCAACATGACCAAGAAAAACTGTAAATCTTGTTATAATGTCACTTAACTGTGTTAATCCAATAACATTAAAAGCTTCTATTGTTGCAAATAACATTATAATCAGCATTGCTACATAACCACCCAGTTGAGAGAGTGAGTATTTGTCCGATTGCAACTCAGAACTAATACCTAACTTAATAAGTAGGTCATCAAAACCAATTCCTTTTAAGAAGTCTGTTAGAACAGAACAAATTAGCCTTGCAACAATAAAAGATAAAAGCAGTATTAAAGCTGCTCCAAATAACGTGGGTATAATACCTAGAAAGGTCGACAGCATTTCACTTGCAGGCTGAGTTATTGCTTCTACTTTTAAGGCATTAAGCCCTGCAATGGCAACAGGCAGTAAAACTAAAATATATACTACTGAACCAATAATTTCTGAAAAACTATGACTTCCGGTAAGTTTTGCTAGACCAACTTTTTCAGAAATACTATTGGCACCTAGAGATTTAACAAAATTAAAAACAATTTTTTGAATAATTTTAGCAACAACCCAGCCTGCAATAATTATTAAAGAGGCCGCAAAAAGATTCGGTAAAAAACTAAGAAACTTATTAACCATAGTATTTACAGGTCCAAGCAGTCCCTCAATAGCCAGTGAATCTAAAACTGCTGGTAAAAAGAGTAAAAAGACTAACCAATAAACAATTTCTGCAAATGTATGACTAATATTATATGCTTTAGAAGGAGTTTTATCTTTATCTGACATGTACTCCAAAGAACTAAACTTTTCATCTATTTTTGTTTTTTCAGAAAAATTAATAATAATGATCTTCAACCCATTAGCTACAACCCAAGCAATAAAAAATATAATTAAAGGTGCAACTAAGCGTGGAAGATATCCTAGTATGGTTTCTAAAAAGTAGTTCAAGGGCCCCTCTGCAACAGAAAATCCTAAAGCTTGAAAAAAACCAATAAGTACAAAAATCATTAATAATGAAAACAAAGCCCAGCCAGACCACTTAACAATAGGAAGTTTCTCTTTTTCTGAATATTTAGATATTTTTATAATTTTATTCTCTATATTAATTTTTCGAAGAAACTTTCTAAAATAACTCATGCAAATATATGAGACTAAAGATCCAACAATCAATATTCCTAAAGCCGCTAGAATATTAGGCAAATAACCAGTAAATAAGCTTTGCAGCTCAGCCAAAAAATTGTTTGTGTTCATACCTTTTTCTCCAAATCGTTATTTTATTACGTATAAAAAAATAAATAAATTTAATTTTTAATGAGCTTTATTTTAATATATTTGTTGAGTAGATATTTTTAGAAAATGACTAGTTTTAATCATAATTTGTTAACAAATTAATATAAGAGTGGCATTTTTATATGTATTGAGAGGCTGTCAGGTTACTAATTCAGCCCTTAAATCCTCTAAAAAAGCTTTTAGCACTTTTGCTCTTCTCTCTGCCTCCACTTTGCCTTTTTGGGTTTTCATAGTTGATGGCAGTTTTAGGAGTTTTTCATAAAAGTGATCTATAGCATACTTCTTGTCATCTAAGTTCCTTTGCTCAGCAAATGGATCCTCGGTTGAAAAAAGCTTTAACCCCATAGATCCAGCCACGTAAAAAGTTCGCGCCAACCCAATCGCTCCAAGAGCCTCCATTCTGTCTGCATCTTGAACGATTTCTGCTTCGGGCGTTTTTGTTGGAATGTTGGCTGAATAAGAGTGAGCTTCTATACAATGCTTTACATTTTTTAACTTCTCTTCTGGAAAGCCTAGACTTGAAAGAATCGATGTCGCTTTTTCAGCAGCATCCAGGGATGAACGGGACCGTCTAGGGTCATTTTTAGGATAGCTTACGATATCGTGAAAGTAACAAGCAGCGAGTAAGGTGAGTTTGTCCTCAGAGCCCTTTGATAATTTATTGGCTACACTCCACACTCTTTGAAAGTGACTGATGTCGTGTGAGCCATCTGATGTGGGGTGTTCTCTTAGGTAATTTTCAAACTGTTCTTTCCAAAGCTCA
Source organism: Bdellovibrionales bacterium (assembly GCA_022450595.1). Taxonomy (GTDB): domain Bacteria; phylum Bdellovibrionota; class Bdellovibrionia; order Bdellovibrionales; family UBA1609; genus JAKUPT01. The sequence continues at coordinate 30,030 of JAKUPT010000025.1, read as the reverse complement.
ATGTTTTCCATAAAAAGAAATTAGTTTATTTCGATGATTATTAAAAGTGAGTCTGCACTATATTATTTAAGTGATTTTAGGGGCCGCCTTCACTTAAGCTTCGACGTGCCCTATGTGAAGTTTTTCACATCATACCACTCCTCAAAAGAATCAAACTCTTGGTTCAAAGAGAGATCAAAAACTCGTGTTGAGACTTTCTCAATAAACGAAACATCATGAGATGCAAAAATCAAAGTGCCTCCATAATCTTGAAGTGCCCCCTCTAGCATCTCTCGACCTTGAATTTCTAAATGATTAGTCGGTTCATCCAGAACCAAGGTGTTAGCCCCAGAAAGGACTGACTTTGCTAGAGCAACTTTAACTTTTTCACCAGGACTTAACTGAGCTATTTTTCTGCCAATGAGGTTTTCCCCTATGCCAAGGCTACCTAAAATTGTTCTAGCAACACTTTGCTCAACAACCTCTGGGTTCCAGACAGAATCTAAGACAGTCATATCATCTCTTAAATCTGTGTTTTCTTGATAAAAGACACTTTTTTCAACAGTGGGTGACCATTTGTAATCTCCGCCATCATGTTGGATTTCACTATTCAAAGTTTGAATTAAAGAGGTTTTGCCGCTGCCATTACTTCCTACAATTGCTAACCTCTGCCCCCTTTCAACGGCAAAAGTCACATTGGAGAAAAGGATCTTGTTGTCATAATAAAGACTTAGCTCCTTCACCTTCACCACAGTTTTACTTTTACAGGGATTAATTACTGGAAGATCCATCTTGCGCTTTTTTTCTATCCAAGGCTTTTTTGCCTCTTCTCGATCAATCATAAGTTGGATGCGCTTCTCTACTGCTTTAGCAGCCCTCATCTGTTTTGCCGGGTTGGCTTGAGCAGAACCAGAACCTTCATCTTTTTTACATAAGCCTCCATTGTTTTTAATTGAGCGAGTGGGTTTAAAGTTCTGCATCCTGTGGGCGTCCACTCGTCTTACAGAGGCTGCTGATTGTAGTTGACCTATTTTATTTTGTTGCTGCTTAAACTGTTCAAGATCAGATTTATACTTTTGATCTTTTGCCTTGTTAAAAAAGTTATAGTCTCCAGAATAGATTTTGAGCTCGCCTTTTTCAATCTCCCAAATTTCACTAACACTCTCATTGAGAAGCCTACGATCATGGCTGACCAGAATAAAAGGTAAGGAGGTCGCTTCTAGATACCCCTTCAGCCATTCAATGGAATCCATGTCTAAATTGTTTGTGGGCTCATCAAGAAGTAAAAGCGAAGGATTTGTAACTAGAATTCTTAAAAGTCCTACCTTGGTCTTCTCCCCACCACTTAATGATTGAACGTTTCGCTGAAGAAAACTCGAATCGAGCCCAAGCTGAGCTAAGTTTTTTTCAATTGAAACTTCAAAGTCATATCCCCCACTCTCTTCATATTCTGCAAAAACAGACCAATCTTGATGTTCCGGGTTGCTTTCAGCCACTAACAATGTCTTTTTGATTGCTTGAAGTTTTGGTCTTGTACTCCAAACATAGTTAAGCACCGTTAAGCCCTCATCTTGTGGTTGCACTTGCCTTAAGTACCCAACACTTAACTCTGACGAAGCCTGAAGATGACCCGTAATTGGCCGTAACTCTCCCAGCAAAATCTTTAATAGAGTTGATTTACCGGATCCGTTTTTACCAACTACACCTATACGTGAATGATTGTCGACACTAAAACTCACTCCTGTAAGTAGTTCGTGGGTTTGTGATTCATATTTAAATGTGATTTTATCGCCCTTAACCAACAACATAAATTCAAACTCCTCTCAACAGTTGTTTTTGGTTTTCCAAAACAGAAATTGGTTGAGATAGAATTGTTCATGTTGATCTCCTTGTTATTGTTAAAGGGAATAAAAACTAAAAAACCCAGGACAGAGCCTAGGTTTTATAAGACAAAATTAAAATTTATGAATGGACCTAACCTCTGCTCCTTTTAATATAATTTATAGATGTATTGTTCATCAAAGCTCTCCGGTTAGGTATTGATATATTCATTATCGGGCGAAATGATAGATTTCTCAAGTCTAAATTCACTTTTGATTCGATTTGGTACGGAACTAGTTTCAACTTGCCAGCGCTATAAACTTACTTTGGGTTGATTGAGCATAAAAAAGTGTCTGTTGGTAATTTTGCTATTCTAAGTTTGAATTTAAGGCCGCCTGTGCTGAAGCTTTGGCGGATTGGTCGGCAGATGTGTGATTTCAAAGAAATATATGGGGCTCCCAGGGAAAATCCAGGGAGCCCTTTAGGTTATCGACAGTCATCAATGTGACGCGTGCCAACGCCCATAGACTCGTGATGTTCAAATCTAAAGCCTCTAATTTTCCCGACAATAGATTCTTTAAGAGAGACATGACAGATTCCGTTTGCTGAATCTGGAGTTAACAGCTTGTTCAAAGTTATAGTCATCGGAACTACCTCAACGGAGGGGTTGTTTTGAATAACGTCCTCTGGAGACATCGCTTGGTAGGACGCCATACAAGGCGCACCTTCACCTGTATTTCGATGATTAAGAATAGTCACATCAGCCAAATCAGGCACCAGAACCTTAACCATCGGAGAAGAGTAGTCCGCCTGCGACCATTTCAGTTTTGTTGAAGAAATGTCGACGTTCAATTCAACGTTTCGTTCTGAAATTAGAACCTCATTGCCTTGTGCAAATGACAGAGACCCGCTAAAGACAATAGCTAGTGTTAGTAGAATATTTATTTTCATTTTTAGTTCCTCCCGTTTTGTCCCATTATGGAGACACAGACAAAGTAGCCATTTTAACTACATAAATATAATGAATAATAAAAATAGATATGATAGGTAAAAATAATGATATCAAATACAGATTTAGAATATTTTATTGAAATTGCAAAGTCTGGCCATATTTCGCGCGCTGCCGAGCGTTTGGGGGTCACACAACCATCTCTAAGTCACTGTGTTAAACGCATGGAACAGGCACTGGGTCTTCAGCTCTTTTTTCGATCTAAGAAGGGGGTCGAACTTACGCCTTCTGGACAACGACTGTATGAAGAAGCGGACAGATTGAAAGATGCCTGGGAACAAGTAGTTCGATCTACTCACGACGAGGTCGAACTCCCTCAAGGACTCATCCGGCTAGGTTGCCATACAGCAGTAGCACAATACTCTTTGCCTTTGTTCTTACCTAAATTGGCGACAAACTATCCTGATATAAGGATTCGGCTCAATCATGGATTATCAAGACACCTGGTTGAGGCCGTGATCACTTCCAAAATTGACGCCGCCATTGCTGTGAATCCCATAGAACACAATGATCTTATCATTAAAGAACTTTGTACGGATCTTGTAACATTGTGGGCTCCTAAAAAATGTGTCAATGCTCAATTACTGATGCTCGCTCCTGAACTCTTGCAAACACAAGAAATTCTAAGAAAGCTGAGTCAAAAGAAAATTACTTTTAAGAACCATTTAGAATCATCAAGTCTTGAGGTAATAGCACAGTTGCTGCTTGCCGGAGTAGGATGTGCGATTCTTCCTAAGAGAGTTGTGGATTCTCTGCAAACTAAAACAGCTTCAATCGTTAAGAATGCTCCTGTTTATAAGGATCGCATTTGCCTTGTTTACAAACCAGAGTTTAGGCGGGTCGAGCGAGGTCGGGTTTTTATTAAACTAGTCTCAAATTGCTTTAAATAACTGACCAATCAAATCGAGTTGATAATGGCGAATTCGAGCATACAGCTCTAAATCACTAGTCATCTTGCTTAGTTAACAAATCGTGAGCCAAATATAGAGCAACTCAATTAATGTGCATTAATATCGAATAATTATAAAATTTGACAGCTTAGCTTCAAAAAATAAGTATTCAATAAAATCAATATGTTAGAGATTTAAACTTTTTAAAAAGATTTGTTTTTAAAAATTTAAATGTGGATTAAGAGCTATAATGGACAATGTAGATGAGGTCTACAAACTTTTGGAGCTTTACAAAAAATCAAAATCCAAACATAGATTAAACTCACTACATGATTATATTGATAACCCAAAATCTGATGGGTACCGAAGTATTCATCTAGTTTACAAGTTAAAAAAAGAACCAACTATTTTTCTCGAAATACAAATGCGTTCTAAGTTACAACATATGTGGGCCACTGGTGTTGAAGTATTTGGAACATTACAAAACAGCTCCTTTAAGTCAGGACAAGGAAACAAAAAATGGTTAGAATTTTTTGCATTACTAAGTTCTGTTTTTGCTTTATTTGAAGGTAAACCAATCCTTAAAAAACATCGAAAATATTCTAAGAACGAATTACTTAAAAAGATAAAACACTTAAATCATGAACTTAAAGTACTTGAAAATCTTAATGTATACACAGCAGTATACAAAACTGTAGCCAAAAAAATGTCTTCAGGAAGAAAAGGTAAATATCAGCTTGTAGTGCTAGACTCTCGGGAAAAAACTATTTCTTATAAAACATTTGGCACCATTCACTTTGATGAAGCTGCAAATTTATATTTAGAATTAGAGCAAAAACACCTGAATGATGATCAGGTCAACATAGTGTTAGTAAATACTGGTGACATTAAAAAACTTGAAGTGAGTTATCCAAACTATTTTATGGACACAAAAGAGTTAGTGCAGAAAATATCTTTGATTATGATGGATAAATTTTTATAACAATAAGTTATTTTAAGTAGAGACTATGGTGAAGTTTGGGGCCGCCTACGCCGAGGCTTCGGCGGGCCAATTTTGCGGGAGCAAAATTGGCGGAGAGGGAGGGATTCGAACCCTCGAGACGCTATTAACGCCTACACGCGTTCCAGGCGTGCGCATTCAACCACTCTGCCACCTCTCCAGGGAATTGTTGGTTGATTTAAGAGTGCAAAAACTAGCATCTGAAATTTGAACTGTCTATGGATTTTTGGCTATTCAGGAAACATTCTAGGGAGGTTTTTATAAACTAAAATGTGCAAATAAGTCATTGAAATGATTAAACTAACCCCGGATAGAAACTTAACAAGTAAACAAAAACTTACCGACAGGGGATACAAAAATCCAGATAGCACTTGAATAAAGATCAAGACTATTGTGATCCTGGTTAAGTCTCTTACTTTTAGTAACTTTACATTAAAGAAATAAAGCAAATGCACAGGCATAAAAATCATTAAAAAATAAGTGAATATATGAGCCATGGCTTTATAGGCTTCCACCTCATAAGAGAAAATATAGCTTTGATTGAAAATAGATATTAAGCTTTGGGCGTGTAATACACCAGCCGTGGTAATTAATAAAACGTATAAAAGCCCGGCCCCCAATGCCATTTATACAACACCTTTATTTTTAAAAAGTTTTACTAAAAAACCAAAACTTGAAACAAATAAAATTAATCGACTCAACATAAAGCTAAAAACTTTTAAGAAGGCTAAAAACTCCAGGTTATAAAAGCTAAGTGCGATTAAACTACAAAGCTCAATAACCACACAGACAGCCCAAAGGTTTTGTAGTCGACTTATCCATGAGCTTTTAAACACCAACATTGACATGGATGAGGTGAAGTAAAACAAAAATAGTTCTAAAAAAGCACGCACATGAATGTGAAAAAACACCTCATTGATAGGCATGGGCTCTATAAAAAGATCCATGGAGCCTTGAATAGTTAAATAAACTTGCTCAGGCAACAGGCCTATTTTTTGTTCCGTTAGAATCGAAAAAAAACTGTAACAAAGAATGATATAGCTAAGTGATCTGAACAGGGTTTTAGTTTTTCTGGTGATTTTATCACTTAATAAAGCCTTCATGGCTCTTGAGCCTTTATGTAAAACTCAGCTAAAGCTTTGGTGCGCTTTTTGGCCTTTTCTATAGATGAATATGTCAGGGTGGCGCCGGTGGGAATGGTGGGATCTGAACTCACTGTTTGCTCCAAATAAGCTTTTTTGGGCTTATACTCATCGGGCTCTTGGAAAGCTAATAGCTCCACGGCTTGAAGCTCTTGGTTGGTGTTATAATAAAACAATAAAGCCTGTGTTTTAGTTCTGACAATGTGACTGTCGATAAGGCCGTAGCCTATCACATTACCCTTTTTATCCACAGCTTTAATCACACGATAGAGGCTTTTAGGAAAACGAGTTTGAGCCTTTTCACTCAAACTTGTTTTATTTTTTGCAGTTAATAAGATGGTGTCTTTAATAACCTTAGAGGCTTTAAAGTGAGATTTCACCAAAGCCTCTGGGTCAATAGCTGCATTAGAATACGAAACCAACACCAAATTTAGAAGCAGTGTAGTCTTTACCAGTTTCGTCAGATTTAATTTGATACTCATATTTTAATACCGTTTTTGGATCAATATGGTAGTTGAGGCCAACACTTGTCAATTCTTGATCTAGGGTTTTGTCTTTTGTTTGCCCCTCTATCACCTCTTTATGAAGGTCCATCACCTCATAATGAGCAAAAAGCTTTAGTTTTTGATCAGTACCTGAGTTGATGTAAGGCATAATGTTATGTTTTAAAGTTACATAGGAGCCTTCCACTTTTTTACCTACTAATTCTGATGTTTGAGCAAGAATTTTGTCAGTGTCAGTCATAGTGCCTTGAGTGGTTAAAAGGTTAATTTCTGTATGGCCAAAGTTTAAAGCTGCGTGAAGGTCTACCAAACCAAGGGTTGCATCCCCCAGAGCAGCATTGCTTTGGTTGGTAGAACCATAAGCTCCACTCACCCCTACAAAGCCGTGAGAGCCAAGAAAATAGTCAAATCTTGCTACAGCTAAGTGATCACTGTTTGTGGCCTTAGAGCCAGACTGACGGCCGCTACGAACCCAGTCTTTGGATTTAAAGTTTTCAGCTTTTGGAGCCGTCATAAAACCAAAAGAGTATCTGAGGGTTTCGTTTTCACCGTGTAATAAAATCCCATTTTCACTCCATGTGCTTGGAATGATGTATCTTTCTACACTTGGGCGATCCACCATTGGGAAGTAAATTGGCTCATGCAGTTGGTTGATCAACCCTACTGGCGCCAACACGTGCCCCACTCTTACATTGAATAAAGGGTGAATTAAGTGGTCCAAGTAAGCAAACTCCACCACCACTTTACCTGAAGCGGAAGTGCTGCCGTGTTCAAACTCAAGCTCGGCGTTAAACACTAAGTTGTCGTTAAATTTGTAACCAATGTAAGGAATAAATCTGTAAACATCGGTATCAGCAGTCTTCGTGGAATCGCCACCATAGGTGCGCCAAACGATTTCACCATAACCACCTAAAGAAACACCTGGAGACAGTCTGTAAACTTTTGAAGCTCCAGCCCCTAAACCATAGATCTCATCGCCCACCTGAATACCGGCTCTGGCTTCGTCTTGTTTTACTAAAGTTTCCTTAAGAGCATTGATTTCACTTTCAAGCTTTTCTAAACGATCTTCCGTATTGGCAAATGCAAAGCTTGTAGCAAATACCAAAGTAGCTATAAGTAGTGACTTCATAAATTCCCTCTCTTTATATTTTTTCTCACCTTGCAGTGAAATATCAACGAGGTCATCAGAAATCAGTTTTTGAAAACAATATGACATACCAATTGAAAAGGTATTGATAGAAGCTCATCTAACTGAAAGTTAATTGATTATTGCATGATATTTTTAAAAAAACGCATGGCTGATATGCCCTTGGACTTAAACCAACTGGTGATGGGCACCAGCATAAAAGTGTGGGCAATAGAGTCATGCACCCAGGCCTTACAGTTATCTGTGTATTGGGTTTGAGCTAAAACACCTTCTGGGCCCAGCACTAGCTTTCGGTGCTTCCACGGAGAAATTTCACCAAAGCTTCTGGACATCACAAGGTCGTAAGTGCTTTGCATGATACCCACTCTCCACTGCCGAAGAGCTCTACAGACTTGCGGCAACTGTTTTGCCACCAAACCATCATTGCGATCAATACTTAAACCAATTCCCATAAAGGAGCGCTCAAAATCTCTAAGCAAAGAACTTGAAAACTTATGCCAAAAAGTCTTTCCAAAATGAAGACCCGGAGAGTCGGCAATCAGTCGTAATTTTGTTTGAGACGACACGTAGTTTTGCAAAGTTTGTGTGTGAACCACAGCCCCAATAGCTCCAGCAGAAGCCCCAGTTAAAATCAGTTCATTGAGTTGATAAAAGTCAAAAAAGTTTTCGGATTGAATGTAAGAGATCGCTTTTTGCACATTGGTAAACCCTTTGTGGTTTACAGCCTTACCATCATAGCGTGCTACATGGTCCCCGGAATGAACATCTCCTGTGCAATAGGGAAAATAAATCATGGAATGATCATGTACAGGACTTAATATTTTATAACCAGAAGAGATCACTGAAAACAACGGCCATTTTTTGATGGGATTTAGTTTAGTGCGAGTGTCTTTGCCATAGCAAGATTCATAATCCCAACAAGCACCACCGCCCATAAACTCAATGGTCATTTTTTTGGTGTTCTTATAATCAATGTAAACATAATAAGGCGAGCCATCTCCACATTGAGCTTCGGGGATGTAAATTCTTTGCCAGTCACGAGCGTAGGAAGAAAAACAAAACAACACAATCGGTAGTATAAATACTAACTTTTTCACCAAACCCTCCTTGGTTATAAGGTGAACTATAGATATTTGATTTTATTTTGAGTCCATCCTTTGATGGACTTAGTTACTGCAGGCAGCCCTTCCAGTAATTTTTAATAGCGACTTTTAAATCCTTTTTAAAGTCGATAAATAAAATTTCAATTTCTTTATCTTTCATTAACTGCTTTAAAACACCAGGAACTTTTGCTTGGTGCCAAAAACCAATGATTAAGGCATAGGTTTCAACAATCACTCTTAAACCTCTCTCAGTCGCAAAAAAACTATCATAGTTTTTTAACTGTTGAGATATGATTCGCACACCACGCATCACATTGAGCTTGTAGTCTTTTGCACGTTCAACGGAAACATTGTCCTCTAAAACCAATTCAATTCTGCTGGCCAAACTAAAAAAAGCATGGTTATCAATAATTGGAGTTAAGATCATATCAATCATCACATCCACATCAACTGAACCATCAGTGTTTTCAATATACTTGGGAACACCTTCTTTAACCGCGGAAAACCAATTGTCAAAAAACTGATTAAGAATGGCTAAAAAGATTTCTTCTTTGGTGGTGAAGTATGTGTATAAGGTGCCTTTAGCAAAGCCACAGGCTTTCGCAATTTTTTCAGCAGAAGGAAGATGATAGTTCTCCTCTTCATACAACTTCAATGCGGTTTGCATGATGAAGTTTTTTTTCTCAAGCTTTTCAGCCTCAGTTGTTGAACGTAGTTTTTTCTTCATAACTAGACCATTATTTCAAATATTTACTCATTTAGGTATTACTTATCTTTTAATACTAGTATTTGGTCAATGTCCAGTTATTATTGACTAGCAGTCATAGACTATCTGGCTTGTAACACTTCTGTAATATGCTCTTGAGTGAATATGTGCTCAGACTGAATTCTATAGTGCTTTTGGTAGTACTGATTCAATTGAGCAAAACTTTCCTCAGTAACACCGTCTTTTCTGGTCTTAAAGAATAACTTTTTTTGCGAGATCTGTTTTTCTAAAAGACTTACAAGCTCTGCTAGGTCTCGGCTGTAAGACTCTAAAGCAAATCTATACTCTTTGTTATAAAGGTGTTTAGTTTTATAAATATGGTGTTCCCATCTGTGCCAAATGCTCATAGCCTCAGTCATGATTTGTATTTCATGTCTATTTTGACTATTAGCAATGGTAATATGAACGGCTGAGTAACCAGAGGCCTTCACATCATCCACACCTTTTTTTTCAATATTAACAATTTTAGCTTTATGCTTTTTTAAAATCTTAGTTAAATTCTTATTTACAAAATGCTTATCTAATAATGGGCTTGAACTTTTCACCACAATTCTAGCAGCCAATAAATCATCCACCCGCTCAATTTTGAAAAGCTCCACTGATGTGGGCCTTTGAATTTTGGCAATCATTTTATCTAGTGTTCTTGAAAAAACTTTTTCTTTCAGACGAAAATAATTTTTAAGTCTATACCCCTTAGTACTTCTTTGCACAGTTGGTACAGAATCTAAAGCTCCCCAATTGTGATGTTTTGCCACATCTTGAATCACGGCTTTTAAAAAATCTTTGTTTTGGTAGGCTTCATTGAGCATGGTTTTTAAATCTAGAATATGATACTGAGATTTAAACTCTATTGATAAAAAATTTAAAATATTCGCTTTATTTATTATACTGCCCTCTACCACATGTACGGGATAAGACTTAACACTCATGGCTCCATCAAGGGCAATGTGAAGCACATCGACCAATCCTTCATAGGATGTCTTTGAGGCATTATAAGTGTTAACTGCACGCACTCTTACATGATCATAAAAAGGACTTTTGGGAGGCACTAGCTCATGCAGCACCTCTAACCTTAAGTTTTTTTCAGAGAGCCCTGAGTCTTTCAACTGACTGTAAAAAAAATTGTGATCGGGAGCTTTAAATAACTCAGAGGTTTTAGCAATATAAGTGGGAAATAGCTCCACACATTGAGAGGCAAATAACGATACATTAAAAAATAATGTAATAAATAATAGCGACCAAAACTTGAAAGACATGAGCTCTATTTTTAGACAATAATTGAACCAATCACAAGATAGAATTTACAATATAGGCCATAAGTAAAAATTTTACTCATTGAATTCTTTTCAGCTTGCTTTAAATCACCCCCAAGGCATTGAATATTTCCAGCTCATAGCCGATAAACGCCCTTATGTGTCGCTTATTTGGGTTTAGATCCGTTATACAAAGTCAGGTCCATCAAAGCCTTGTCAACGCCGACAATGCCTTGAGAGTACAAAGTGAGTTCCATCCAGATGGATGGGGTGTGGCCTACTATCAAGGGCACTCCCCCCATGTGATCAAAACTGACAAATCGGCTTTAAGCGATATGCTCTTTAAAAGAGTCTCTGGTGTCGTGAGCTCTGAAACCGTGGTTGCCCACATCAGAAAGGCCACCAAGGGTGAAAACAATATTTTAAACACCCACCCCTTTCAGTTTGGCCACTGGGTGTTTGCTCACAACGGAAACATTAAAAATTTTGATTCTCTCAGAAAAGATATTCTAAAAAGTATAAAACCACAGCTTAGACGTTTTATTTTAGGAGACACTGACAGCGAATTGATTTTTTACTTTCTGCTCTCTGAGCTTTCTGACGTATATGATCTAAACCGCAAAGACTGTCCCGTAGATATTGCTACAAAAAGTGTTAAAAAAAGTATTCAAAAACTAGAAAAACTCATTGGCAAAATCAATCCAGATGACAACGCCCCTCCGTCAGAAACCTTTGCCACGTTTATTCTCACCAATGGCACCACCATGGTAGCCCATCAAGGTGGTAAGCGTTTATTTTATTCCACTTATAAAACCTCATGTGCCGACAAAGAGTTCTGTTCTCACTACGCTGATGTTTGCGAGAACCCGACAAAAGATGGAACCATCAACCATCTGATCTTTACCTCTGAGCCCTTAAGCGGTGAAAACATCTGGCTGGATATGAATCCTTATGATGTCGTCGGCGTTGACTGGAAAATGAAACTCACCAAACTGGATTAACTTCAAAGCTCTGATTTCAAATCCAAATTTAATTTTGAATATTCGCAATTAAGGACATCACGTCGAGCGCTGCGTATCCGTGTTGCGTTGATCCCGAAGGGATTAATGCAATACGAAGACGCTGCGCACCCGCTCGTGCCGTTCTTAATTGCGAACATTCAAAAATTTATTTTGGATTTTAAATCAGAGCTTTGAAGTTAACCCGCCCCCAAATACGGCATCCACTCCTCCGGATATTTAGACTTTTTATTCATCCATTTTTTTTGCGGCAAACTTTTAGGCGCATAAGGTTTAGTCAATAAAGGCATTCTTGCCTCATCAGGAGTTTTATTTCCTTTTACGTTGTTGCACTTGCTGCATGCTGCAACCACATTGGTCCACTTATTTTTACCACCTCTTGATAAAGGCATAACATGATCAATTGTTAGCAGCTTTGAAGGGAGTTTTTTATAACAGTATTGGCAAGTAAAATTATCTCTTAAAAAAATGTGTTCACGACAAAATCGCACACGTTTTTGAAATTTCATATTAATATATTTTTTTAATTTTAAAACACTTGGTAAAAAAAAACTTCTTTGCGCACTATGGACTTGTACTGTGTGAAACTCTAAAACATCGACTTTATTTGTTAACCACAATAGTATGGCCTTTTGCCAATTTACAACTTTGATTGGTTCGTAACTTGCATTTAAAACAAGTGAGCTTGCCAGGTTAGTATTGAAGGTTCGACCTCCTTGGTGCCCTTTATATTATTTTATAATAGATAAATTGAAAAACAAGTCCAGTTCAGTTCGAATCACCTTGATTTGTATTAGAGAATTATTTGACTCATTTTAAGATAAGTAAATTTTATTCGTGGTATAAATAAGTTTATTTTAAGTAGTTTTTTATGAAATTTAAGTAGTACTCATTTTCAATGGGCTTTAAAAAATCCGACAGTTCTTGAGCGGTTTTAATTGTGTTTGGTATTTCTACTTTATGTTGAGCTAATATATCGCCCTCATCGTAAAACTCGTTCACCTTATGAATGGTGCATCCTGTGTGCTTTTCGGCATTGTCTAAAACCGCTTTATGAACATTTAAGCCATACATGCCTTTACCACCGTATTTTGGCAGCAGACTTGGATGGATATTTATAATTTTATCTTTATATTCAGCTACAACTTCTAAAGGAATTTTTTTTATAAAACCCGCCAGTATAATATCTGTTACTTGATGTTGATCTAAAGCTTGTAATAGATTTTGAGTGTCATTTTCTATGTTTGTGGTTAAAAACACGGGAATGTTGTTTTTATGAGCGTAGTGAACAGCTCCACAATCTGCCTTGTTAGACACTAATAAAACAACTTTTGCAGTTAGCTGATTGTTTAAAGTCGCTTGATGGATACATTTGAAATGAGAGCCTCCACCAGAAGCAAAAATACTTAAATAATTCACTGACACATCACTTCCCAAAAATCTTTTTTATCTTAACAGATATTATTTTTAAAGGGCATACTATTTATTGGGTTTTTTGCAAGATGCAAAACAAAAGAACTGAAAGGAGTCAGTGTTGCTTATTTTATTATGGGCATTTTTATTCCATGCCGCGGCCGAGATAAATTTTACTGCCGAGATTCAAAAAGTTTTAACCATACATAATCAATCAAATTCATATTCCGATTGGAAACTTAATGACTATTACCCAGCACACAAACTTAAAGACTTATATCATACAGCTTTAAATAAAAAATCAACAGATCAATATTGCAAATCATTGTTATCACTTCCAGCATTAGAGTTGTACTTTTTAGATAGCTTTTTAATTGCTGACAAAACCATTTCTAAATCCTGTCACACAAAAGTGACTACAAATTTAGTGAATTTTAGATATTTAAAAACTAATAAGTTAAATAATTACATTAAAAAAAACTACAAGCCTTCAAAGCCTCAAATAAATTCTAAAGAGCTTTATGTCGACCCTACAGGTGGAAAGATTCTTTATGATGGTCAGCTCTCTGACAACCATTTTCTACTTACATTTGACGATGGCCCTCACCCAAGAGTCACTCCCAGAATACTTAAAACCTTAGAAAATAATAAAATCCTTTCTCAATTTTTTATTGTTGGAAACCGTGTTCAGTACTGGCCCGAGCTTTTAAAGCAAACTCAACAACAAGGACATGTGGTTGCTAACCACTCTTGGTCTCACCCAGATATGAGAAAGTTAAGCCTTGGAGAAGCTGTAAGCCAAATACAAAACACCTTCAGTGAAATAGAAAAAGTGCTCGGCCCCAGCGAACCATTTTTTAGATTTCCCTATGGAGCTTATAATTTTGATCAGTTGGAATACCTAGGTCAAAAAGATGTGGTTAGCTTTTTTTGGAACATAGATACCTTTGATTGGAAAATCAAAGATCCTGAAGAGTTATTAAAATTTAGTATTAAAAAAATTAAAGAAAAGCCCTCTGGAATTATTTTAATGCATGATATTCACAATCAAACAGCAGATATGCTGCCCTATTTACTCGATTATTTAAATTCTAGATCTGCTCAAACAGTAATTTTCAAAAGCAACTAAGGAGTTATTAATGAACTTTGCACAAGCCACACAACAAGAAAATTTTATTTTAAGCTATAAAGACTTAAACGACAAAACTGGTTTTATCAAAGCCCAAATAAAAACCATATTTTACTTAACATCACAAAAAAAAGACTTTGATTCAGACATTGAAAAACAAGAGTTTGCTGAAAAATGGCTTATGCCCTACCTTGATCAATTCCCTGAGTACACGCTTGTTAGTATAGATAAAAACAATGTGGTTTCAGGTTACCTTACTGGCTGCCCAGACACCTCAAATGCTATGAACACTTTAAATTTTAATTATATGACTTTATTTCAACATCTTTACCAAAACTATCCGGCTCATTTTCATATTAACGTTCATCCCAACTATCAGGGAAAGGGCATTGGAAAGCAGCTTGTCCACCACTTTGAAGACTGTTTAAAGCCACTTAATATTAAGGGAACACACATAGTGACCCACCCTAAAGCTTTGAATATTAATTTTTACAAAAAAACAGGATACGTGAACACGGAAAGCCAAACAGAGAACTATTTCTTTATGGGAAAAAAGTTGTAAGCTTATTAAGAATTAAGAATTAAGAATTAAGAATTAAGAATTAAGAATTAAGAATTAAGAATTAAGAATTAAGAATTAAGAATTAATAATTAAGAATTAAGAATTAATAATTAAGAATTAAGAATTAATAATTAAGAATTAAGAATTAAGAATTAAGAATTAAGAATTAAGAATTAAGAATTAAGAACTTCATTCCATAACATAAAAAAAGCAAGCTAATAAATTGTAGCTTGCTTTTTTCTCTTAAAATTTTATATGCAAAGTTATTTCTTTAATAAGAAAAACATCTGGCCTCTGTTGTTAACTGAGTTGGCGGCTTTTTCGGCATAGGCACCTTCACCAAAATAAAGATCAGCGCGTGCGTTGCCTTTAATGGCTCCACCAGTGTCTTGGTCAATCATAAACCTTGAGAAAACTCGGTAACCAGATTCGCCCACAGGATTGGGGCGTTTTCCTCTGATAAAACTCAATGTTCCCTTTAAGCTGTAGCGACGATAATCGGTGGCAATGGAGCGGTTGTCTGTTAAAGACACCATATCACTTCCAAGTGGTGGGTCTTCAGTCACTTTAAAGTACACATAGCTTGGACAATAAGAATAGATTCTTCGCCAATCTCGAGGGTTTTCTTTTAAATACTTTCGTTGTGAAGCCACACTACGATCTTTGATCATGCCCCGTTCGTACATGTACTTTGAAATAAAACGCCAAGCTTTTCTATTGGTTCCTGCATAACTTAAATAGTAGCTTTTTGTGCTGCCATCATCGTATTCAACAACAACCTTACCACCACCTTCAATTTGCATTAAATAAAGCTCAAACATATCTTTAGTATAAAACATCTCGTAGCCATAACCTCGAAGCGCTCCAAGAAAATCAATCTCTTCACGAGTTTTAGAGCGTAGATAACCCTCTTTCGGCATGCTGTATATAGCATGTGGTTTTGCTTTTGTTTTACTGTAAGAGGCTTTTAATGTCGGCGTATAGTAAGCCGTGAAGTGAGCAAAGGCGGTGTCTTGATAATCGATGTCTCCCATATCTGGCACAAAAACATCATAGTTTTCTTTAATTCTACGATCCAGCCACTCATTACACTGTGTTTTGGTTTTTGTGGTCAGGCATTGTCTCATAAGCTGAACATCTGCTTTAAATGACAACATTGTATCTAAAAGCTTTTGTTGCGGGTACTGCTCTGAACCAAACTGAATGGTTCCGCTTAAGTCTCGTTGTTGAAAGCGTTTGATTTGCCTGTCTAATGCCAAATCCATTTCTTCAAAGTTTAAGTCATCTGAAAAATTTGGATACTGTGAAGGCTCCAAAGCTCTAGTTGGTGTTGAGTAATCTCTTTTTAACTCAGCATCCCCGAATGCAGAGTTAGAGACTACAAATAGTAGTGCAGATAAGATCCATCCCCATCTCACAACGACCTCCTTGTCGAAGTTAAAAGACCTATTTGCTCCAAAGCCAGGAGCTATTTTGTTTTTTCACTACAAGCATCCTTGCATTATAGTTTTAAAATTTTATGCCTTTGTTACTTTTTGAAAAATAGTTCCGAAGATATCTTCCCCATTTTCGCTAAACATTTGCATTTTAATGGTGTCGCCGACCTTCATAAAAGGTGTTTTAAATTCACCATCATTAATCTTTTCAAGCATTCTTTTTTCAGCCAAACAACTGCTTCCCACACTTGGGTCTTCGTTTGAAACTGTTCCACTGCCAATAATTGTTCCTGCAGCCAAGGGGCGAGTCATTGCCGCATGAGCAATGAGTTGTCCAAAATCAAAATGCATTTGTCCAGCATTGGCCTTACCAAAAAACTCACCATTGTAATCAACATTTAAAGGCAAATGAACACGGCCTTCTTTCCAAGCAGAGCCTAACTCCTCTGGAGTCACGGCAAAAGGAGCAAACGCGCTGGATGGTTTACTTTGAAAAAATCCAAATCCTTGCTTTAATTCAGCGGGGATAAGGCCTCTTAGTGAAACATCATTACAGATTAAAAATAATCGTATGTATTTTAAAGCCTCATCTGAAGAAACCCCCATTGGAACATCGCCTGTCACAACAGCCACTTCTCCTTCAAAGTCAGTTCCGTGTTCAAAGTCCACTTGGGGAATGTCTTGTGTTGGGGCAAGAAAACTGTCACTGCCTCCTTGATACATTAAAGGCACAGTCTCCAAAGTTTCTGGCAAAGGAGCATTTCTTGCCATGCGCACTAATTTAATATGATGAATAAAGGCCGAACCATCAGCCCACTGAAAAGTTCTAGGAAGCGGCGAATGAAACTGCGCTTGATCCACATCAAAAGCCTCTGGCATATCACCAGCATTAAGCTTTTGGTAAACCCCTTGAAGCTTAGGCTCCACTTCACTCCAGTGATCCATAGCAAATAGCAGACTTGAAGCAATGTCTTTGACCTTAACAGCTTTTTTGTTGTCTTGACTGACAACAACCAATTCTCCATCTCTAGATTGCTTACTTTTAAGAGTTCCTAATTTCATAATTAATTCCTTCCGGCTGTGAGCCTTAGACCTTTTAAAGAAATGTCATAATGGCCTAAAGCATATTAAACACAC
Organism: Bdellovibrionales bacterium; assembly: GCA_022450595.1. Taxonomy (GTDB): domain Bacteria; phylum Bdellovibrionota; class Bdellovibrionia; order Bdellovibrionales; family UBA1609; genus JAKUPT01. The sequence goes on along the minus strand of JAKUPT010000025.1, from coordinate 12,721 downwards.
ACGCCAGAAATTAACCTCTCCTGCACCATACTGCAATGTTTTACTCGTTCTGGTATTTTACCCCAGCCCCAAATAATGTAAAATTCAACTCGTTCGAACTGGACATTGAGCCAGTTCAGGCAAGCCCATTCATTTTTTTGAAGAAAACCGATATAAAATAAAAATTTGTTAAATCAAAATCCAATAAAATCAACATTTTAGATAACAGCACTAAACTTTAAGTTTTGCAGTAGGTGCACTTTCTAACCACCGTCTAGAAGAAATGCCCCTCCTCCCATTCTCCTTATAGGTACTACCTATCAGAAGAAAAAAGCCTTTATATGCAAAAGTGCCAGCGCTTAAGACTTAAAGTAAGCAGTTATTAAATTTAACCTCTGCAAATTTTATGAGCTTTAATCCCCGTCCTCCTCCATTTGCGGCATAGAAGATCTGTGAATAAGACGCTGAGGGTATTTTAAAATTGTAGGAATGATATATATTAGTCATAAATCCAATCCACTTGAGGAACGAGCGTATGACTAAATTATACAGCTATTTTAGAAGTTCATCGGCTTACAGAGTTCGAATCGCTTTAAACTTTAAAAAAGTGAATTACTCCATTCAACCCGTACATTTAGTTAAAGATGGTGGAGAGCAGCACTTGGATGATTATAAAAAGCTTAATGCTTTGTCTCAGGTCCCAACCTTTATTCATAATAAAATGTGCCTTACTCAATCTATGGCTATTTTTTACTATTTAGATCAGAACTTTGAGGGCCCGGAGCTGTTCCCTAAAGACATTGGTCAACATGTGGTTGAGTTTTGTGAGGTGATCAACTCTGGCATTCAGCCCATACAGAATCTTAGAGTCTTACAGTATCTAAAAAACAAATATCATTTTGAGCAAGACGAAATTCAAAGTTGGTCACACCACTGGATTGAACAAGGTTTTTTTGCTCTTGAGAGTTTTCTAAATAAAAACTCAGGTAAGTACTGTTTTGGTGACCAAGTCACCGCAGCCGATATGTTTTTAGCTCCACAGGTTTACAACAGCCTTCGCTACAATGTGGATTTAAATGAGTTTCCTAAAATTCAAGGCATCTGGAAAAACTGTTTAAAGTTAGAAGAGTTTATTAAAGCCGATCCAGTACATCAGCCAGACACTCCCGAGGACTACTCTTCGCCTTATAAAATTTAAACAATTTTATATCTTTAAAAGGTAAACCCATTTATCAATCACCGGGGCTACAACAAAGGCAATTAGGCTGAAGTTCACCCATAAGAAAAATGGAAGCCATTTTTTATGGCCACCAGCCTGATAATATTTGAAAAAAGCCCAAAGCACCATAAAGGCAAATGGCAAGACAAGCACAATATAAGACACATGGGCTTGAACAAACCAGGGCGAGGCCAAAGCAAAGCCAATATATGTGAAAGTGTATAAACCTATGTGAAATAACGTCTTAGGCACACCAATGACTGCTGGCAATACTGGGAATCCTCCCTTTTTATAATCGTCCTTGTAACGAATCGCCAGGGACCAAAAGTGCGGCATTTGCCACAAAAACATAATCAAAAATAAATACATACACTCTGGCGTAAAAACATTGGCATGGTTGGCGGAGTAGCCAATCACCACTGGCATAGCTCCAGGTATCGCCCCTGGAACTGCTCCAAAAGCCCACTTCTTTTTCCAGTACAAAGTGTAAAGTCCATTATATAAAGCCACCGTAAAAAGACCTAAGGCCATAGAGGTCAGGCTTAAGAGCGAAAGCATAAATGAGCCAGTGATTATAAAGATAAAAGCGATTAAGTACGCTTGAAAGGGCGAGATGATTCCACTGGGAATGGGGCGAGAAAAAGTTCGTGGCATTTTTCGATCAAGTTGCCACTCTTGAGCTTGATTTAAAGCAAAACTTCCAGCACTTAAAAAATACAAACCCAGAAGTAATACAAAAAGTGAGCCCCACACAAAACTTTCATGAGAGTGATAGCTTAATGCAAAGCCTGCAGCTCCAGTAATAAGAACAAAAACAATAATTCCAAATTTAGTTAATTGAAGATAGGCGTTCATAGTGGTTTTGTAATAGCACAACTTTTAAGCAGTGAATAATAAAAAAGCTCTCAAATCTGAGAGCTTTAGATTTGTTGAAATAACTATAAAACTATAGGCTTATAAAGTGCTTTCAATCGGCGTTCGGCTAAATATATCTATTGCGCTAAAAAGATAGAGCAAAATAACAAATCCCACCGAAGAGATTAAAACCAATGTGTGGGTTCTGCTGTCATACTTTAACCCCATAAAATAAGCGGCCACTAAGTAAGCTTTTACTGAGGCAATTAAGATAGCAATTAATGTGTTAATTGCATGACTTCCAATAGTCGCAGTCACTACATCAAGGGCAGCAACTACAGTAACGCCTGTCAGAATTACTAAAGCCACAATTGTTTTAATTAAAACTTTCATTGGAATGATATGATGTCCATGACTCATGCTTTTACTCCTTAAATCAAATACAGTATCGGAAATAGGTAAATCCAAATTAAATCCACTAAGTGCCAAAAAAGACCAACACCTTCAAGTGGTGTGTAATACTCGGAATTGAACTCACCCTTACTGGCTCTAATAAGCACCCAAATAATAAGCCCCATACCAATTAAAACGTGTGATCCATGTAAACCTGTCATTAAAAAGTAAAATGAAAAGTACATGGCCAAGTTTGGAGCCACAGCATCTGCATAGCTAAACGCCTCTCCGGGAAATAGGCCTAAATGAAACTTATGAGAGTACTCTAAATACTTAATAACCATAAATGCACCGGCACAAACAAGAGTGATCACCAAGTTTGTCACACAGGCTTTTTTATTGTTTTTCTGAGCATAATGAATGGACAAAGCCATTGTTAAAGAGCTGATCAAAAGAACAATGGTGTTAACAGAGCCGTATCTCCAATCTAAAAAACTTGCCCCTTCAACAAACATTTCGGGATATCGTGATTGATACAAAAAGTATCCAACAAATAATCCACCAAACATTAAAATCTCTGTGGCTAAAAACAACCATACGCCAAACTTACTGGCTTCAAACTCATGTAAGCCATCTCTAAAGTGATGAGCGTGTTTATGGCCACCTGCTGTGACTGTGTTATCTGTACTCATAAGGACCTGCCGTTACTTCTGGTTCTGTTAAAAAGTTTTCATGTGGAGGTGGTGAAGCTGTCTGCCACTCAAGAGTTTTTGCTCCCCAAGGGTTATCAGACGCTTTTGGACCTTTTAATAATCCGTCAATAATTACATAAAGACCAATTAAAAACCCAAAACCAATCATATATGCACCGAAAGTAGAAATTTTATTTAAGGGTTCATAAATTGGCAAGTAATCAAAATATCTTCTCGGCATCCCCATGGCTCCAAGAACAAACTGAGGAAAGAATGTCACGTTAAAACCAATAAAGATAAACAAAAAGCTAAGTTGTGCTGCCAGCTCATTGTACATTTTGCCGAACATTTTTGGAAACCAGTAGTAAATACCACCCATAATGGCCATCAAGGTTCCACCCACCATCACATAGTGAAAGTGTGCTACAACAAAGTAGGTGTCATGAAAGTGAACATCCATACCAATAGTTGCAAGCATAATTCCTGTCACACCACCAATAGTGAATAAAAACAAGAACCCTAGTGCATACAGCATGGGAGATTGAAACTGAACGGAGCCCTTATAAAGGGTGGCCACCCAGTTAAAAGTTTTAATCGCAGTTGGAACACCAACAAGCATTGTTAATAGAGAAAAAATCACGCCCGCAAGCTCTGACTGACCACTCACAAACATGTGGTGACCCCAAACAAAGAAACTCACTGCTGCAATACCAATACTTGAAAAGGCAATGGCTCTATATCCAAAAATTGTTTTTCGTGAAAAGGCTGTGATTAACTCACTTATAATACCCATAGCTGGAAGAATCATAATGTAAACCGCAGGGTGCGAGTAAAACCAGAAAAAGTGTTGGAAAAGAACGGGGTCTCCACCAAGTTTTGGATCAAAAATACCAACACCTAAGATTCGCTCAGCAGCCAAGAGTAAGAGCGTGATACCTAAAACCGGTGTTGCTAATATTTGAAGAATGGCTGTTGAGTACAACCCCCAAACCATAAGTGGCATTCTGAAAAAGGTCATACCCTTACAACGAAGTTTGTGAACAGTTGTTACAAAGTTTACACCTGTAAGAATAGATGAAAAACCCATAACAAATGCACCGAGCACCACCCAAGTTGTGCCGTTGTCGGTTTCGATACTGTATGGGGTGTAGAATGTCCAACCTGTGTCTGAGCCATGGTAGATTAAAGATACAAAAGTGATCGCTGCACCAACAATCAAGCAGTACCAACTTAGAAGGTTCAGCCTTGGAAAGGCCACGTCCTTAGCACCAATGTGTAATGGTAAAATAAAGTTACCAATAAAGGCAGGAATACCTGGGATAATCACCATAAACACCATAATGGCCCCATGAAAGGTCATTGCTTGGTTGTATAGTTGTGCCCCAAATATTGTCTCACCTGGCGCAATCAGCTCTGTTCTTAAAAGCATTGCAAAGGTTCCACCTATTGCAAAGAACAACAGAACGGTGATCATATACATAATTCCAATTCGCTTATGATCTAAGGTTGTTAGCCAAGACCACAAACCTTTTTCATGATTTAAATAGTTGTGGGTAGATGATGCCATGAGTTCTCCCTAATTACTTTAAGCTCTTAATAAATTCAATTAAACCAGATAATTCGTCTTCACTTAGCTGCCCTTGAAAACTAGGCATTGCTGGAGGGTAGCCATTTACCACCTTTGCTCCTGGAACTAAGATTGACTCACGAATATAATTTTCATCTGCAACAGCGCTACTGCCGTCAGCAAACTGTCTTTCAGAATTATACAGACCAGCAAAGCCGGGTCCTACTTTTCTTTCTGCATTTGTGTTGTGGCAAACAGCACATTTTTGCTCATAAACTTTTTGCCCAACCTCAACTAAGCTTAAACCCGCTGATGCGTCTTCTTGCAGCCACTGCTCGTACTCTTCTTGGCTTACAACTTTCATTTTAGCTAACATTGAAGAGTGTTGGTCTCCACAATACTCTGTACAAAAAACTTGGTAAGTACCCTCTTTGTTCGGTGTAAAAGCTAAAGCCGTGTATCGGCCTGGGATCACATCTTGCTTTATTCTCATACCTGGTAAAAAGAAACTGTGTAGAACATCTTTAGATGTCATGATCAGTTTAATAGGTGTGTTCACTGGAACATAAAACTCTCCAGCTGAAGACTTACCACTTTTGTATTTAAAGTCCCAAAACCACTTTTGTCCAACAGCGTGAACTTCTAAAGAGTCTTTTGAAAAGTCTCTCATTTGGTGAAAAACATGCCAACCCCAACCAAACATGATCATGAATAGTACAAAAGGAATAAAACTCCATAAAAACTCAAGAAAGTTGTTATGTGAAATATAGGCTGTTTTATCATCGTCAGACTTTCTTCTGTATTTGAGAACAAAATAAATCAAGCCACCAATAACAAGTACGCAGAATATAGCGCTTGTTACCAATAAAAACATATATAAACTATCAACTTGTGCAGCCACTTGTGAACCTTGAACCGGCATAAAAGTTGATGCCTTAATTGTCTTTCCTACAAGTAGCGATATAATCAGCCCAAACATTATTACTCTCTCCTTTAAGGCTCTAAGCTTGCTTTTTTCTTACGTTCCCTAATCCACATTGGAATAAGTATTATAGCCAGTACTAAAACCATTAGACCAGCACCTAATCTCATTAAATTAAACGCGTATAGCGAATATTTATTTTTTGTTGGATCAAACTGAAAACAAAACATGACAATTTGATCAACAACATTTCCAATCTTACCGCTGGATGCCTCTAACAAAGCCAAACGCAGATCTTTTTTATCAAATTCAATCCCGTTTAAATAACGAGAGATTTTACCACCAGGAGTCATAACAATAGCTGCCGACGCGTGCGCATATTCTTGCTGATCGTCTAGCCACTTAAAGCCAAAACCGACCTGATCGGCAACTTTTTTTATATTCTCTTCAGTGCCCGTTAAAAAATGCCAGCCATCTTTCGATTCCGGCCTGCCATACTCATCAATATAGCTTTGTTTTTTTTGAGCAGCCAGCTCGTAGCCCTCTCGATGATTCATCGTTAATGCCACTAACTCAAACTTGTCTCCAACCGTCCACTTAAGCTTTTTCATTGTGTCGGTTAAACCGTTTAAATGAAAATTACAAAGACTTGGACAGTTATAATAAACCACACTAAAAATAACTGGTTTTGTCCCCTGGAAGTATTGCCCTAAAGTGACGTTATTTCCATTGGCGTCAGTAAACTCAGTTGAAAGATCAACATACTCACCAATTTTAGGTGTAATGCCTACACCCTCTAGCTCATGAGGCTTCACATCTGAGGCTTTGTTAAAGCTTGGTTCATAGGCATAAGTGTGCAGTGAGATCATTAAAATCAAACACGTAAATACAGCAAAAAACCACTTATACACAGTTAAAACCTTTCAGCAAATTACTCGGCGTTTTTACCAAACTCTTCTAATTTGCTCATGTCGTCTTCAACTTTGTTGTTAGTAATAGATCTTACGTAATGAACTAAAGCCCAACGCTTTACTTTTGATAGGTGGGCAAAGCTGGCCATAGATGTGCCTTCAATACCGTTTTTAAGAGTCTTATAAAGAGCAATTGAACTTCCACCCTGCTGCCAGTTACCCTCAACAAGATTACGCGCAGCAACCGGACCGCCACCTTTTCCATCAGCCATGTGGCAAGCGACACAATTGGCTTGATACTGTTTTTTCCCATAGGCAATAAGCTCTTCAGATGAGATCCAAGGCTTTTCCACAGAATCTTCACTAAATTCAACGGACTTTTCTTCCGCCTGTTCTGACACGGCCTTTGCATCAGATCTGATTTGATCCAGATTTTCCACTCCTGGATGCATAAAAGAGATTGCAAAAATGAAGAGGATGGAAAAACCAAAGGAGAACAAAAAGATAAATAGTCCGGACTTGTTGAAGGAACCTGGATCGTAAGTGCTCATAACGACAACCAACCTTAATAATAGTTATAATAAAATTTAATTTTTGATACTTTAAGGCTACCGGAGAGTCAAATCATTCTCAAATCATTTTCTTTTGTATGTTGATATTCTAAATAGACTTTAGATTTTGGTTCCAAAGTAGAACTAAATCACTTAAAAGAGGCTTCGGTGGGCTTTTTTGCCCCCTGGCACTGAACATGCTAATTATAACTACGGATGTTAATTATTGGTTATATTGAGTTTAAAGGAGCAAAAAATGTCTCTGTCTATAAAAACAACAGTCACTTTACTGGCCCTAGGCCTGTTTTTTTCTGGGTGTGTTAGCCCAATGCACAAGGCCATCGAAAGAGTTCACCCTGGAATGACCAAGGGAGACGTTATTGAAAGATTGGGGTCCCCAAACTTCAAACGACGTGAAAGTGGCAAAGACATATGGATATACACGTATTATCAAGAAGACAAACCCACGAGATCCTTCATCACCATTCACCATGGTGAGGTGACTGAGGTCAGCGACAAACAAAAGCGCTATTCTCTGCTAGAGCAAGCAAAAGATGCCCCCACCATGGAGGCCTATGAAGCTAAAATCATGCAATACCAAAGAGCCCAAAACTAATTTATGAGTCTTAACTTCTTTTTAGACTCTTCTTTTTTTTGAGTTTCTTTTTTTTCAATGTGCTTTTCAAAAGCTTCAACTTCTTTCGTTTTTTTAAATTGTCCGTACTGCTTTTCAAGTAAGGCCTCAACTTGCTCTATATTTTTAACAAGCCCAACATTGCTTTCAACTTCTTCCACAGACTGTCTTTTCTGAGGGCGATAACGCCTTTCAATCTCCCCTTTGCGCTTTGGGTATCTGTGCTCAATTTTTGATTTAATCTCGTTGTACTCATCAATGTCTGTATTCAAAGCCTGATTAACTGTTTTCATTTGCTCTATTAACTTAAGCTTTTGCTGTTTTTCTGAGACATTATTTTTTTCAACAGCCAACTCCATAATGGTTTTGCGCTGATCTCTAATTCTTGTTTCAATAGTATTTAATTTAGCTGACAGCCTGCCGTACTCATCTACAGCAAATGCAGATATTGATACAAAAACCATAATCACACTAAGAATAAGCCGCATGTTGCCTCCAATCTAAAACTATAGGTAAGGGCTTTAAACGTTGAGCTATCACTGAGACAACCACAGGGTTCAGGCTTTTTACAATTAAAGTGCCTTGATCTATTTTTAAACTCTCTAAATCCAACCCCAATTTTGAGTCGTTTAAATACTCTAAAATTTCACCTCTAAGCTCTTTTGTATCAATACCCTGTATTCTGATGTCATAAAGTAAAGCCCCCTGCTCTAAAGCCGATTCATCAGAATTTGCAAAGTCTTGTATCTCTTGCATCATATCATTGGGATGGTGAGATTCCTCTTCTGGCCAAGACTCTTGAATCACAGAATCTTCAACGGGCTCAGAAATATTTTGCTGTACTGGAGGCTCCATCTCTTGGGCCACGCTTGGGGAATCTTGAGGCTCTTCGAACTCTTCTTGGTCTTGCTCAGGATATGATACTTCTTGCTCCAAATCCCATTGATTTTCAGGCTCTTGCACGGGCTCTTCACTCACCATCTCCTGATTCTCATCAAAGCCTTCAAGCTCTTCCGGTGAGGACTCTTCTGCTTGTGGCGAGTCAAACACATCGGCTGTCTGATTGTTTTCATCTAGCTCTGAGAGCATATTCTGAGTCAGCTCTTGAACTGCAGAAAATGCATCTGAAGACGCCTCTTCTTGTGCCGGCTCTGCTGACTGGTTGGACTCATTGGAGTGTGCATCCACAACTTGGCCGTCCATTTCAATCAACAACTGCGCGCCACAGTTTTGACAAGTCACCAGACCAAAGTCTTCATCCAATTCGCTATTACACTGAGTACATTGAACCATAAACTTTATTATACATTGTCTTTACAGATTTCACATAGCTTTCTCATAGAACACTCACACAAAAGTCTTAGAGTTAAGTCAAAAAGGAGATGTTATGGAAAGTCGTCTTTTTATCGGATACGTTGTAGAATTCTTATTTATCGTCTGTTTTTTCTATCTATCTAGTTTGATCTTTAACATATAAAAAAAGCCAAACAACTTGTTTGGCTTTTTTCGCTTATTTACGCTTTTTCTTTTTGCGCTCAAGTCGCCTGCGCTCTGCACGATTCATCGTTCTCTCGGCCTCAGCGCCGCCGCTGTTACCACCATGGGAGTAATTCATCTGCTGCTGACCACCTTGTTGGTTGGCCATCATCCCCAGCGGTATATCATCAAAGCCACCACCAGCATCTGACTCATCAGCACCTGCATATTGAAAGCCTGAATCGTCTAGCTCTCTTTGTTGTGACATTTGCTCCAACTCACGTGCTCGCTCTGGTGATACGATTTGGATTTTTAACAGCTTTTCAATAACTTCTGATTGAATTTGCTGATGCATTTTTTCATAAGCGGCAAAGGCCTCTTTTTTATATTCAATCAGGGGATCTTTTTGAGCATAAGCGCGGAGGTTAATCCCCTCTTTAAGCTGATCAATACCCTGCAAATGCTCTTTCCATTTTTGATCAATGGTTTGAAGCATAAGCATTTTTTGAATTTGTGCAAAATGATCACCCAGCTTCTCTTTTTGGTCATCAAAAACAGCCTTTACACCACGACTGACAAGGTCAGTGATTTTTTCTGGATTGAGTTGGCTTCTGTCGCCAAACTCAATATTTAAACCAAATTGTCGCTCAAGGGCTTTATTCAACCCCTCTAAATCCCACTGCTCTGGCTTCATTTTTTCGCCAGCAAAAACATCTAACATGTCTGAAGTGACTTCCCCTAACCAATCTAAAATGGTTCGGTCTAAATTATCGCCCTCAAGGACATGACGTCTTAGAGTGTACACCCCATGACGTTGTTGGTTCATCACATCGTCGTATTCCAATAAGTGTTTACGTATGTCAAAGTGATGGCCTTCCACTTTCTTTTGAGCCGACTCAATGGCGCGGTTCACGCTTTTGGCAGTGATCGGCTCATCGTCTGGCACTTTTAACATAGACATAATTTGCTGAATGCGCTCACCATTAAAAATACGCATTAAGTTGTCTTCAAGTGAGAGGTAAAAACGTGACGCCCCTGGATCTCCCTGACGACCGGCACGGCCTCTTAACTGGTTATCAATACGACGAGACTCGTGTCTTTCGGTCCCCATGATATAGAGCCCACCAGCTTCAATCACCTCTTGCTTTTCTTTTTCACAAAGCTCAGTGTATTTTTTTAGTGCCTGCTCATAGGCTTCACTGTCGACATCTTCAACTTCATCTTTAGCCAAAAATTCTGGGTTACCACCTAAAACAATATCTGTTCCACGACCGGCCATGTTAGTCGCAATGGTCACTGAGCCTTTACGCCCGGCTTGCGCCACAATCTCCGCCTCTTTTTCGTGGTGTTTGGCGTTTAGAACATTATGTTTAATATTTAACTTCTGTAGGGCTTTACTAATTTCCTCAGACTTTTCAATACTCACAGTACCTACAAGAATTGGCTGACCTTTGTCGGCACGCTCTTTAATATCCTCGGCCATAGCCTTATACTTTGCCGGCTCCGTTTTGTAGACCACATCGTTGTGGTCTTTTCTTTGAATTGGTCTATTTGTAGGGATAACTACCACGTCTAAATCATAAATCTTTTTAAATTCAACAGACTCAGTTTCAGCCGTCCCGGTCATACCACTTAGCTTGTTGTACATTCTAAAATAGTTCTGGAAAGTGATTGATGCCAAGGTTTGGTTTTCACTTTTAATTTTTACGCCCTCTTTGGCTTCAATGGCTTGGTGTAAACCATCACTCCAGCGACGCCCGGCCATCAACCGACCAGTGAATTCATCAACAATGACAATCTCATCATTTTTCACCATATAATCCACATCTTTGTGAAACAAGTGATAGGCCTTTAAGCCTTGATAAATATTATGAAGAGTTGAAATGTGCTCGGGGTCATAGAGGTTTTTAATGCCTAAAAGCTCCTCAACCTTTTCATTCCCTTCATCCGTTAATGATGCGGTTTTGGTTTTTTCTTCAATTGTAAAGTGCTCTTCCATTTTTAAATGTGGAATCACTTGGTTAATGACGTAGTACTTTTCTGTAGACTCTTCCGAAGGCCCAGAGATAATTAGTGGTGTACGAGCTTCATCCACTAAAATGGAGTCACACTCATCGACAATGGCATAGTTCAATTCTCTTTGAACATAGTCCTCTAAGTCGTACTTCATATTGTCTCTTAAATAATCAAATCCAAACTCATTGTTGGTTCCATAAGTGATATCAGCGCCGTAAGCTTGCTTTCTTTCTTGGTCACTGAGCTCATGAGTGATACAACCCACCGTCAATCCCAGCCAACGATAGACTTGCCCCATCCACTCACTGTCACGATGAGCCAAGTAATCATTCACAGTCACCACATGAACGCCTTTACCACTCAAAGCATTAAGGTAAACAGATAGAGTGGCCACAAGGGTTTTCCCTTCACCAGTTTTCATCTCAGCAATACTGCCTCGGTGAAGAACAATCCCTCCAATGAGCTGCACATCGTAGTGGCGCATTCCTAAAACCCGCTTTGAAGCCTCCCGGCAAACGGCAAACGCCTCAGGCAGAATGTCGTCAAGGGTCTCACCTTTTTCGACTCTCTCTTTGAACTCAGTTGTTTTGGCTTTAATTTGCTCATCGGACAGAGCTTCGTATTCCGCTTCTAGGTCATTGATTTGATCCACTAAAGGGCGAATCTTCTTCATATCACGGTCGTGTTTTGTGCCAAGAATCTTGGTCATAATGTTTGCGATCATCAGCTTCCACCTCAAAAATGCATTAAAACAAACAATATCACATATATAATGACAAAAAAGAACCTTTTAATTGTCTACAAGAGTTAAACAAATGGCAAGCCGCGGTACTAAGCTTAGGAATTAAGCATGAAGGAGCTGCCTGACACCTTCCATCGCCGTTATCGCCACGGAATTGGCCAAGTTGTAGCTTCTGATGGGCCCAGGCATAGGAAGAGTCATATTATTTTCTGGCTGCAGAGACAAAATATCCGAATTGAGTCCTTTGGTTTCTTTGCCAAAGATAAACCAATCACCTTTTTGAAAGTTCAAGCTGTAGATAGGTTTTTGGCTCTTCGTGGTCATAAAAAAGGCTCGGGTTTTATCTGGAATCTGCTGCCAGAGTTGATCGAAGTCTTTGTAGGTCTTCCAAGTTAGATCCCCCCAGTAATCAAGCCCAGCCCTTCGAAGCTGTTTGTCATTGATTTCAAAACCAAAAGGCTCCACTAAGTGCAGAGCACTGTTGGTGCCAACACAGGTGCGCCCAATATTGCCGGTGTTATTGGGAATTTCTGGCTCTACTAATACAATATTAAATAACTGATCTGTCATACTCTGCTCTGATTAACTATAGATGGTTTCACTTGGCTATATTTTTAAATGAATTTTATAAAAAAAACTCACAAAAAGCTGTCAAATGTTCATAATGTTCTAACACGATTTTGAAAAATTTGACTCCTATTCATTTTCTGCTATGTTTCAAAATCATGAAAAAGATCGAGGCCATTATTAAGCCCTTTAAACTA
>JAKUPT010000024.1 GCA_022450595.1 Bdellovibrionales bacterium | reverse complement strand
ACAGATAAGACTGATAGAATCATAGAGTTCTTGTCCGACAGAGGAGCTATTTACAGAGCTTACAACACGCAACACTTTGCAAAGATCCTTGGCTTAAAATCTTGCTTTACAAGAGCCTACAGTCCTGAATCCAATGGTATGTCTGAGGCATTTGTTAAAACCAACAAGAGAGATTATGTTTACGTGAATGACTGTTACAGTGCGGAGCAAACAATTGGTCAGCTTGAGAGTTGGATCAAAGATTATAACACTGTGGCGCCGCACTCAGCACTTGGCATGAAGTCGCCAAAGATGTATAGAGAATTAAATCAAACGAGGTAGCCTAAAATGGGGGCCAATCCAATTTTAATTTTTGAATATCACTTTTAATATGACAAACGTAAAAAGGCGTTTAGATGGATCTTTCTAAACGCCTCTGGTGTTTGTAATTTATAAAAATGTGTAATATCTGGGTTTGTAATTAATAAATTTAGTAATGTATAGGTTTGTTATTAATAAAACCTATACATTACATTTAAATTTATTTATTTAATTCTGGCACGATGTAGTCTTCAAAAGTTTGCTCAAAGACTTGTCTTCTTTGTTTTTCTGTCAGAGTGTCGATCCACTTGTGGTATGCCTCATTCAAATTGCGTGACCTTTTTAAATCTTGAATGGTAATAGTGTCTACTAACTCAGAAGTCGCCATGAGTCCCATGCTGCCGCCGCCGCCAAGGTCTCCTGCGAATAACGACTGGGAAAATATTAATAATGTGAAAGCCAAATATTTCATTAATTTTCTCCTTTTTTAGGGGATGATTTTTCAGTCAACTCTACACCAGAAAAGCTACAGGCTATTACGGTGTCGGACTCTGATTGAGCAGACTCAATCAGAAAGTCTTTAAGGGTTTGTTCAATTTTTAAAAAATACTTTTTCGCAAGTTCGATGTTGGTTGCAACAAAGGAGGTTCTGTAAAAGCTCCCCCTTTTGTCGTCACGGGGTTTTAAGCGTGACATCAGTTGCGAACTAATCAACACATGATCTGCAAGCACATGTTCTGGCACCATATTGCGGTCGGTGTAGTACACATACTTTAGTATTTTTTTAAACCCACCCTCAGGTGTTTTTTTAATAATTCCTAGAGACTCTAAAATATCTAAAGACTTTAAAATCTCTTCAATACTGACATCGAGCTTTTGAGCCATCCATCTGGGGTCTAAAGACCTCTCTGTCAGCTCCACCATACATCCTACGGCTCGAACCACCCAGTTCCCGGTGTACTGCTTTTCAAGCTGGTTCCAGTATTGTTCTGTTTTTTTAGTTTCAATCTCCCCCATATTTGCCACCTTTGTTATTGGGCCCGCTTCAACTCTTGAATGTACTCACTGATTCTTTGTAAAGATTTATGCTCTTTAATATTAGTATTGGCCTGTCCCCACCATGAGATTTGCTCCATTAAAGTTTTTTGAGTTTGCTCATCCAGGTTTTGAAGAACAAGGCTTATATCATTATATATGCTGGACTTTTTCACACTCACCCCAGTGAGTGATCCTTCAATGACATGTTGAAGTTCTTGCTCCACATCAATACCAAGAATCTTTAACACCTTCACCATTTCATGGGAGCGCAAATCTGTTTTCCCATTAAAATAGCGATGAATAGTAATCCTTGAAAGACCACACTTTTCGGCAATTTGTTTTTGAGTAAAACCTTTCGACTTTGCGATCATCGCAAGCTTAAGACCAATTGAGTTCTCAACCATAGAACTCCCCCTCCCCTGTGATAGGTGTCACCACCTACACCTCTTAATAGCAAGGAGTGTTCCATTCTCTATACTCAATATACAGATAGTAGACATAAAAAATGGTGGCAAAATGCCACCATTTTTAAATTTCAACTTTATTATCTATGATTTAATTTCAGCTTGATAATATAGCATCAAATTTCAAATTTATTTTCTTTCATCCAGTCGTCAGATAAAAATTTGGTCATATAGTTTCTAATACCATCAGGGAGTATCACCACACAGTTTTGACCTTCTTTTAACTCGCTGGCCGCCTGAAGGGCTGCGTACATGGCTGTACCACAAGAACCTCCACATAAGAGACCCTCTTCTTTAATAAGGCGTCTGGCCATTTCAAAAGATGGGGCATCTTCAGTTTTAATCCAACGATCAATAAGATCTCTGTCTAAAACTTCAGGAATAAAGTCATAACCAATGCCCTCTACGTGATAAGACTTCACTTCACTTGGGCCGGCAAGAATAGAGCCCACAGGGTCTGCACCCACAATTTGAATGTCTTTATTTTTTTCTTTCATATATTTGGCCACACCAGTGATGGTTCCACCAGTTCCAGCACCAGCAACCACCATATCAACTTTTCCCTCAAGATCATCGTAAATTTCAGGGCCAGTGGCATGATAGTGAGCCAGCACGTTATTGATATTGCCGTACTGGTCTAATATGTGAGCATTGGGAAGTTCTTTTTCTAATTTTTTAGCAATGCTGATATGACTTTCAGGATCATCCCATGCAGCCTCTGTGGGAGTGCGAATGATTTCAGCTCCTAAAGCCTCAAGTGCAATTTGTTTTTCACGACTCATTTTTTCAGGCATAGTGATGATCACTTTATAGCCAAGTACAGCGCCGGCTAAAGCAATACCGATCCCTGTGTTACCACTTGTAGGCTCAATTAAAGTGTCACCTGGTTTAATTTTGCCTTCTTTTTGAGCTTGTAAGACCATGTTTTTAGCAATTCTATCTTTTACAGAACCACCCGGATTAAAGTACTCACACTTGGCATAGACGTTACATTTTAAGTGCGTTGCTAATTTATTAATTTTTACCATTGGGGTTTTACCAATTGTGTCGAGTATAGAACTATAGATCATTTATTCTCTCCATTATGGGTGGATGTCTTATATATATTATGTTAGCTTTTATAAAAAATTAGCCCATTCGCTCTGAGAGGTCAACACAACTTGAAAACCAACACTTTTGCCGAACTTGAACAGTTATTATCACAAAAAATAGTCATGCTAGATGGGGCCATGGGCACCATGATTCAAAAGCAAAAGCTTGAAGAACAAGATTTCAGAAACTCAGAGCTCAATGATCACCCCGTAGACCTTAAGGGAAACAATGAGCTTTTAAGCCTTACAAAACCTGAGCTGATAGAAGATATTTACTATCAATATTTGTGTTCCGGCAGCGAGATTATCGAAACCAACACCTTTTCCGCCAACACCATTGCCCAAGCCGATTACAAGCTTGAGCACCTAGTTGATAAAATGAACTTAGAGTCTGTAAAGCTTGCTAAAAATGCACAAAAAAAACACTTTCAAAACACCGGTAAAAAAACCTATGTGGCAGGCGCCTTAGGGCCAACTAATAAAACCGCCTCTTTGTCACCGGATGTAACTAGGCCGGGATATAGAGCCATAGACTTTGACAGATTAAAAACCAGCTATAAACAACAAGCCCTAAGCCTTTTAAAAGCGGGTGCTGATATCCTGCTTGTTGAAACCATCTTTGACACACTCAACGCTAAAGCGGCACTTTTTGCTATCAATGAGTGCTTTGAAGAGCTTGAGTATGAAGTGCCTGTTTTTATATCTGTCACCATCACGGACAAATCTGGCAGAACCTTATCTGGCCAAACTGTTGAAGCTTTTTGGACTTCAGTGAAACACTTTAATGCTTTTAGTATTGGCATCAATTGCGCCTTAGGTGCAAAAGACATGTATCCCTTTTTAAAATCACTTTCAAATGTAGCAAGCACCTACATCAGCTGCTATCCCAATGCCGGACTTCCCAACCCCATGAGTGACACGGGTTATGATGAAACCCCTGAGATGACAGCCAAGCAGCTCTATGATTTTGCCGAAGAAGGCTTAGTCAATATGGTGGGTGGCTGCTGTGGGACCACACCAGAACACATTAAAGCCATTGAAGATGCCATTAAACCATTAAAACCAAGACTAGTGCCAAAGGCATCTAAGTCTATGCTTTTAAGCGGTCTTGAAGCCTTAGAAATCCCTGAAGTTGAAGCTCCATTTATTGTCGTAGGAGAACGGACCAACGTCACTGGCTCCCCTAGATTTGCAAAGCTTATTAAAAACAATCAAATGGAAGAAGCCTTAAGTGTGGCACGTCAACAGGTGGAGAGCGGCGCTAATATCATTGATATCAACTTTGATGAGGGACTACTTGAATCTGAAGAGTGCATGAAAGAGTTTTTAAACCTCATTAGCTCAGAGCCAGACATTGCCAGAGTGCCGGTGATGGTGGACAGCTCCAAGTGGAGCGTTATTGAAACTGGGCTTAAATGTTTACAGGGAAAGGGCATTGTCAACTCCATCAGCCTTAAAGATGGTGAGAAAGACTTTTTAGATAAAGCCAAAACTATTTTAAAATATGGTGCCAGTGTTGTGGTGATGGCCTTTGATGAAAAAGGTCAAGCGGCCACTAAAAAACAAAAGGTAGATATTTGTAAAAGAGCCTATGACTTATTACAAACGATAAACTTTCCCCCACAAGATATTATTTTTGACCCAAACGTTTTAACTGTTGCCACAGGGATTGAAGAGCACAACAACTATGCCGTTGATTTTATTGAGGCCATAAAAGAGATCAAAAAACTTTGCCCATTGGCTAAAACCACTGGAGGCGTAAGCAACTTGTCTTTTTCTTTCAGAGGGCAAAATCAAGTTCGAGAAGCCATTCACTCTATCTTTTTATACCATAGCATCCAAGCAGGCCTTGATATGGCCATTATTAACGCCGGCATGCTTGAGGTTTATGATGAAATTGAACCCAAACTAAAAAAACTTGTGGAAGATGTGATTTTTAACAAATCACCTGAAGCCACTGAGAATTTACTGAAATTTTCTGAAAGCCTAAGACCTTCTGAAAAAGCTAAAACTGAAGAAAAAGCTTGGCGAAAACTTGAGGTGAGCAAACGCATTGAACATGCGCTGATTAAAGGAATCGACTCCCACATTATTGAAGATACAGAAGAGCTCTTTGAAAAGATCAAAGACCCCCTTGAGATCATTGAAGGCCCACTGATGGACGGCATGAAAGTGGTGGGAGACCTTTTTGGAGAAGGTAAAATGTTTCTCCCGCAGGTGGTTAAAAGCGCCCGAGTGATGAAAAAGGCTGTGGGTTTTTTAGAGCCCTATATGAAAGAGAAAATGTCTCAAACCAACTCCTCTTCTGGGAGAGTGGTTCTAGCCACAGTAAAAGGTGATGTTCACGACATTGGCAAAAACATTGTTTCAGTGGTTTTACAGTGTAACGGCTTTGAAGTGATTGATATGGGGGTTATGGTCCCTTGTGAAGACATTCTAAATAAAGCTAAAGAGGTCAATGCTGACTTTATTGGCTTGAGTGGCTTAATCACACCCTCGCTTGATGAAATGATTCATGTGGCGCAACAAATGCAAAAACATAACTTTCAGTGTCCGCTTTTGATTGGTGGAGCTACAACCTCTAAAATTCATTCGGCTGTGAAAATTGCCCCACATTACTCTCAAGGTGTGGTTCATGTGTTAGATGCTTCAAGGGTTGTTAATGTTTGCAATGAGTTTTTACACCATGGAGAGGACACATTAACCCAATTAAAAAGTGATCAAAAATCACTCGTTGAAAAATTTGAAGCTCGCAATACCAAAACAGAATTGCTCTCTTTAGAAGCCGCTCAAAAACAAAAATTTCAATGTTCAAAAGAAAATGCAGATATTAAAGCATTAAGTAAGTACGGGGTGTTTGATTATCAACATCTGGACTTAAATGAAATTGCTGAATATATAGATTGGTCCCCGTTTTTTTGGACATGGGAATTAAAAGGGCTTTATCCTAAAATATTAAAAGATTCAAAAGTGGGAGATCAGGCGCAAAAATTATTTGATGAAGCTCAAGCTTTGCTGTCTGAAATTTGTCAAAAAAAGTTATTTTCTCCAAAAGCCATTGTTGGTTTCTTTAAAGCGCAATCTGAAGATGAAACCGTGTTTTTGTATGACGAAAATGAAAAACACATTGAAAGCCTTGAGTTTTTAAGACAACAACGACCGCAAAAACAACATCAACTAAGCCTGGCCGACTATATTGCACCCAAAAGTTCAAATATAATGGACAGCCTGGGACTTTTTTGTGTGACTACAGGACCTCAAGCCGACATCTGGGCACAAGACTTGAAGCAAAAAGGCGATGATTACAAAGCCATTATGGTACAAGCGTTGTCGGACCGTATGGCCGAGGCCTTAGCGGAAATGATGCACAAAAAGGCCCGTATTCATTTTGGCTATGGAGAAAACGAAAACCTCTCAAATGAAGAGCTTATTAAAGAGCGCTACCGAGGAATTAGGCCGGCTCCTGGATACCCTGCATGTCCTGATCACACTGAGAAACTCAAAATCTGGAGTCTTTTAAGTGTTGAAGAAAAGATTAATGTTAAATTAACTCAAAGCTACTCTATGATGCCGGCAAGCTCTGTGTCGGGGTACTACTTTGCCCACCCAGAGAGTCGTTACTTCAATGTGGGGCCTGTGGATGATGAGCAGCTTCAGCGGTTGAGTGATAAAAAATCTATTGATATTGAAAAATTAAGACTTCAAATTAATGGAATGTAAATTCTCAAGTAGCTTTCAATTTCAATAAGCTTGCATTGTAGGTCTTGGATTTAAAATTTCCTGACAACTTCAAAACATAAGTGCATAAAAGCCCACCTATGCGGTGGATGTTAATATTATTTGTACTTTTTATGGTTGGCTGTGGCTCACACCCCTCTCCAAACTCTTCAGTGGTGGAATTGGAAGGGATTGATAATGAACATTTTCGTCTCAAATGGGGGGCTGACTACGCTCACCTAAAAATCAAAGAGAATTTTGAACTTGAAGTACTTCATAGCACTCAAGAGATTCCAAAGCCTATTTTGGTAATTGTTCAGTCACTTTCTTGGATGACAAATCCGGAATATCAAACAGGCTTTAATATGCAAAAGCACTATACAAAAGCTAAAGCCATTTCCCCCGATATTTCCTTATTTCGGCTCACCTACTTCACTATTTTATACTCCTTTAAACTCAAAAATATTGAACTTTTAAAATCCATTGAAGTTTTTATTTCCGATAACGTCAGCCAATTTGGAATTCGACAACTCACTCGGCTTAAGTCTTTAATGTACTTTTATATGGCCATCCTTGCCGACAACTGGCCAGATCAAAAAAACTACCTTCTTAGCGCCAATGCCTTAGAAAGCCAAGATCGTACCTTAAAAAACTACTCTCAAATATTTAGTCTTAGTGTTTTAAAAATGAGTGTAAAGTACTTTAAAGACGAACTAGAAAAGCACAAATACTACCGCAAACTTGGCATGGATGAAGCCATGCAAGATCGTAGACTTAGCGTTGGTGAAGTCTTGGGGCAAACTATTGGCAACACCTTTAATCTTGTTAGGTACAATATCCCACAGTACAAAAATCACCATAAAGAGATTGTTCAAAACCAAATTAATAAGATGCAACACTATGTTGAGTCTATAGATCTTGTGTTAAAGCAGTTAAAGTCTGGCAAGCTGCTGTCAGAAATAAATATTGATAAAATTATTGAACAGTACCCTTTGTCTGAGTCTTTTTATATCTCACAGGCCTACAATGAGACAAAAATTAGAGGTGTATTTTTTAATTATATTATCGATGGAAGAAGAGTCAGTCTTCCCACCCCTCAATCCTTACGACTTTATGAGATTAAGGAGTACCTTTACCCTTATTGGAATGACCGTATTATTTCAGAAGGTGTTAATATGTGGTCAATAATGCTTTTAATCAAAGGTCCTCAGATTGTTGAATTGGTCTTTGGCCTACATGGAGCTCATACGCACGTTAAAATTATGAGTCTGAGAAGCTTATGGACTCAACCTTGGGAGTGGACAAAAACAGCCTCTAAAGCCTTTGGCTTTTGGATAAAAGCTGAAACATTAGATGGCTGTCTTCCCACTTGGGCTTTTATTATAGCCAGTGCATTTACTCCTGATGCCAATAACGATATCGACAACGGTGTTCCCTTTATTGATGAAAACTACAATAAAAAACGAATCCCTCTATCCTCCAGGCCTGGCACTTATGGGCTTTAAGCACTAGACCTAAGTCTTTGAAATATTTAATAAATTTATAATTTTATTATCATTTTTTCCGATAAGTAAAATGATGAAGTTTATCATTTTTGCTTTTATTTTTTTATCAATCTGCCCCCTCATAGCAAAGGCATCTATTCAAGAGCCTGTGTTTGAAATGAGCTCAGATGAAAGCCCATTAGATCTTTCTGGCCAGTGGCTATTTACTAATATTGATAAAGAAATATTTAAAGACAGTGAGCTTACAACATATAAAGGCTGGTCCATGATTTATGCTCCTGGAGGATGGCCAGAGTTAAATGATAAAGAGCATTATAAAGTTGGTTGGTACCGAGCTAAAATAAAATTTCCCGAATCAATGATTGGTCAAGAAGTGGTTTTACTTTTAGACAGTTATATTTCTAAAGTCGAAGTCTTTATGGATGGTCAAAGGATATTTTCCAGAGGCGAGGGCCAAAGCTCAAAACCTTTTTATGCCATTCAACCAATACCTACTAAATTTAAAGTCACCAAGAATATCCATACTCTAAGTATAAGAATCAACACAATTCTAATGCGAGGAGTTTACCAAAACCCCTTTCAATTAAGAGTTAGTAAGCCCTATGACTTCAAGTTATTTTTTACCTATATGTACACAGACCATTTAAAAACCTTTGCCGGTTTTTTACTGCTGATATTTGGAGTGTTCTTTGCTCTGCTTTATTATAAAACAAAGATCAAAATCTACCTTATGGCCAGTCTTTTAGGTCTTGGAACATTTCCTTATTTTGGATTCACTCATGAGGTGTTTTTTAAGGCCTTTAATTACAATAATATTTTGCTGCTACATTATTTAGGCATATTGTCTATGGCTTTGTTTTCTAATTACTTTTGCCAATATTTATACAAACCAAATAAAAAATCACTCTTGGCTTTCACAGCTATACAGGGCGGGCTGGCCTTATTGTTTGTTTCACAGGTGTTTTATTTTAATTTTGAGTTATTTTTAATCATCAGAAAGCTTTGTTTTATTTCCTCTTTTTTAATCGCAGGCCATAGCTTTTATGTTTTTTTTAAAATTCATAAAAACAATCACAATCAAGAGGTAAATACTCGATATATTTTTTTCGCCTACTTTATTTATTTGTCTTTTGCATTACACGACATTTTGTTGGCTCTGGGAGCTTTTAGCTCGATTGGTTTACTGTTTTTTGGAAACTTTATTTTAGCCAGCGCCATCATCTGGTACTCTATTCAGCATTTTACACATATATTTTTCACCAACAAAAAACTAGTTAACAACTTACAAGAGCTAACATATAAACTCGAGAGCAAGGTAGAAAAGCGCACTCAAGAGCTTAAAAAAAGTCAAAGTCAGCTTGTGGAAATGGCACACAAAGCAGGAATGGCTGAAGTGGCCACAAGCGTATTACATAACCTTGGAAACGCCACCAACACACTCAGCACTTATACTTCTAAAATCATGGACATCATCAAAGCCTCTCCCGTTTCAGAATTAAATAAATTAAACTCTCTTGTGTTTGACAAATACCGATCTGACTTTGAAAAATCCGTGCAATCACAGCCCAAATTAAAAACACTTCCAGAAGCCTACAACCTTTTGGCTCAAGAACTCCAGACTGATTATAAAAACCTAAGTCAGTGCTGTGAACAGCTTGATGAAAATGTTAAAAAAGTTAGCTCAATTATTTCTTACCAAAAAAAATACACAGGACATAATTTTAAAGAAGAAATTAATATTCATAATCTTATTAAAGACATTCTTGATTCCCATATGGTGCTCATTGAAAAATATCAGATTTCAACAACAGTTAATATTCCTGATTATTTAATCGTGACCACAGAAAAAAATAAACTTTTTCATGCTCTATACAATGTGATTGATAATGCCATTGGGGCTTTGATGAACAAAACAACTGCTGGCAATAGACTGGAAATAACAGCCTCCGAAGACTCTGAGAGTGTAAGAATTTGTGTTAAAGACAATGGTGTTGGAATCGCAAAACAAGACTTAAAAACAATTTTTTACCAAGGCTTTACAACCAAAAATCAAGGCACGGGGCTGGGCCTACATGTGACTTATAATTCCATCAAAGAAATTGGTGGTGAAATTAAAGTGAACAGTGATGGCCCTCATTTAGGAGCTGAATTTCAAATTATTTTGCCAAAATAGTGAGTATATTTTGGAACTAGGTTGAAAATACTACAATAAAAAAATTATCAGAACTCCAAAAAGATTGTGGTTTGCTATGTATTTTATTCACTTTTGATCAGCATTTCATCAGCTCCAAAACAAATTCTTATGGTCCATATTTGTGGGATTTTTCAAAACTCTAAGTTTTGATAAATATTTTCACAATGAAAGCCTAACCTAATGAAATTCATAGAGTTTCTCGTTCTGCTGAGATATTTTTACGCCTTCGTTTTTCTTGGTATAGGCTTTGCTCTATATATACCCAGGGAATTATGGTGTGGATGGAGTAACCGTGAATAAAGCTGAAATTGAAAATAATAGCCGCAACGCAAATTGTACCTCAAAAATGAGTGACAATTTTCGTCGCTGGATGCCTAAAAACGTGCGTGGCGCGTTTAAGGTGCTATTGTCTAGCTTGCTTCTGGTAAACACCATCATCCTGTCTGCCTGTGGGAATCGAAGGCCTCAAGACCCACCTTCAGTATACGCAAAAGTTGCCAATGAAAAGCACCGCTTAGAAAGCCTGCTTATTGGCGGAAAACAAGAGATTCAAACTGTTCAAACAGAAATGGCCATTGCACGAGACATGGATCACCTTCTGCTTAAGGGGCATCAGTACAACCCAATTATGATTGAAGATGTGATCACTTATGATCCCGTCACCACAGTTCAACCAAAAGATGATTTAAAGAGCATTGAAGACAACTACCCAATGATGGTGGCTAGAATGGGGCTCGACCGTGCCGTTCAAGCTTTAATGCAGTGGGTGTCTGTAGACAAAGAAAGTACCTTAAGAGGTGAACTTAACCAACAAATTCCACTTAATTATGGCTTGCAAGTGACCGACCCACTCACGGGACAAGAATCAAGTTATATCAACCCTTGGGTTATTATCAGCCGTAACTTTCCGGCTTTAAAAGATCGTATTGAGCAAATGGATAGAAACTTGCCCAATATTCCTAAAAAGCAAATTCGAAGCACAATGATCGAATCTCTACTTGCTGTGGGGCCTCAGATTGCCGAAGTGCAATTTGCAATCAATAACAAAGTGGCCGAAATACACAAAAGCATGAAGAACACAGAGATCTTTATGCAGGAGTACCAAGAGCTGTTTCTAGAAAGAAAAGCCATTCTTGGTGATGAGTATTTAAATTATGAAATTGATATGAAGGTTTATCTTTCTGAAGATCAAACTTTTGAAGCCAACCGCATAGCCGGTAAAATGAATGTGCTTTACAGACAACTCTCTGAAAAAGATAAAAATAGACTTCAAGTCATTGAAGCTGAGCTTGAAAGGCTTGAAACAAAAAAAGTAGATCCAAGCAAAAAAGAATTAGAAAAGCTAAAAACAGAGCTCATGGCTCATCAAATGCTTATTTCAAAAATGTTAAATGCGGAGCCAATATTAATGGCTCTGACTATGACAAATGAATACACAAATGATGAGGGCGTTAAAAAAGATGTACCTATTTATTTAATCCTTCATAAAAAAATCAGGGACTCAAAAGGTCCGCTGGATGAAAGACTTAATGAAGCTGCTGAATATATGAAGGACTTTTTAATAGCCAACGAATACAAAATGAGAGAACGAGTGCGTAAGTCTATTGCTCTACTGGCCTCTGGGGATAGAAAGTATCTCGCTCCCCTAAGCTCAACCAGACAGACTACATTAGCTTTCTTAGAGCATAGATATCCTGGACTTGCCAAAGAAGAAGCTTTTAAGAGTGTCGACAATGAAATCTCTGAAGAGTTTGGTTTTGATATTTATGGTGAGAGATTTGCCGACTTCACTTTTGGTGGTGAGCTTGGGATGATTTTAATAACCTCTCTTGCCACAGGTTTATACTCCAATGAAATAAGGCACATGAAGCCCTACAAGAACACTGTCGTCAATTGGATGAAAAGCTCACCGGGGAAACAGGGTTTCATTCCCGCAGTCAGAAATCGTATGGGTGATAGCTTAAGAAAAACCATTGGTGCGATTTCCGAATATGAAGCTTATAGGAATAAAGTTTTTGATAACAATGTGACTTTCAAAAAACGTATGGAAAGAAAGTGGCTAAAAGGTGAAATTGATCAAATCAAATTGATGAGATCATACAAACATCCCGTTAAAAAACTTAAAAACTACTCAAAGCTCTTAGGTAAAGCCACCTTCAGAATGTTTCCATCAGGTTTACTCTACGGCTCTATTGCTGATGTGGCCTTAATGACCTACTTTGCAAACCAAAATAAACAGTACTTTATTGATTCAAAGTATATCATTCAAGATGCTGTATATGCTGGAGTTCTCCCCTACACTAACGGAGTGTTTGCTCACCAAGAGCCTGAAGGTATGCTACCAATGAGACTCGTCTTTATGACAGTCTCGGCCCTTGTACTGAATTACTACTTTGCATGGAATGCGGGCTTTTCTTTTACCAAAGCTGTTATGAAATATAAAAAGACCAAAGGTTTAATGCAGCTTAAAGGTGCAACAAAACTGGCAAAAGGTAAAAGTCTCAATGAGGCGGCTATATGGCTTTATGCACGCTCTATTAAAAACTCAACAGTAGGGGTTTTCAAGGCTGCAGGAAAAGCCTTTGAAAATACAGAATCTGTTGGTAAAGGAATATTTAACGCCTTAAGCAGTGGTATGCTCGTAACCTTTGGTGAAATGATGTTAAGGGGTTATGACGATAAACTAATCCCTTGGGATGACTTTTTCACCTTTGATTACTGGTCCAGAGTTATTGCCATGTACACCGAGGAAGGCAGTTTGGCTTTTTTGAATTTGCTTTCATTTATGGTGATTGATTTTATTTTAATCTTTGCTTTTGACAACTCAAAGCTGATGTCGAATTCAAAAATGAAGATTTATATGGCGGGCTTTTTAGGGGTATTTGTGGCTATGTGGATCGAAAAAATAATTAAAAATCAGGATATGACCACACTTGATCATATGCGATTGATTTTTGAAGGTAGTTATCTTGCAACAGTTTCAACCTATAAGTATGCCTTCTTATTTGGGCCTCTATATGATGGGCTGCAAAGATTTTATTATAAGAGAGGATTACTAGTACCTAACTCACAAATGACTTTTGGTAAAAGTACAATCTGGCTTATAACAAAGTCTGTATTTTTTATGACCAATAACTTAGCTGGTAACCTCCCATTTCAGTTTATCATTCATATGGAAGAAAATAGTGATGTTGGCCCTCTTGAAGCTCAAAGTGACCTTCATACCAAAGGTATTCAGGTGATTGAGAAAGCTCAAAAAAATCTGAGTGTGAGTGGCGAGATTGAGCTCAGCGAGAAAGAAATAGGTTATATTCAACAAAATATGAGTGGATTTAACGATAAACTACATGAATGGCTACAAGGGCGCTATAAAGAAAAATGTACTGCTGGAGAAAACGAGCTTGAAATCTTTGGCCCATATAGCGACATATTAGGCTCTGTTTGCCCTCAAAATTAGTTCTAGAATTTATGAATTCTGCATTATATGATTCTAGAACTTGAGGAGTTATGCATGAAAGTTCTGATTGTAGAAGACGATGAAAAAATCAGCCAATTTATTCAAAAGGGATTAAAAGAGTCTGGCTTTGCCGTGGACTCTGCCTCTAAAGGCCTAGATGGTCTACACTTAGCTCAAGAAAATGAATATGATGCCATTGTTATGGACATCATGCTGCCTGAAGTGTCAGGCTTTGACATTATTGAGAGATTAAGACAAGTCGGTGTGCAAACCCCTGTGATCATATTAAGTGCTAAAAAAAGTTTAGATGACCGCGTGTTAGGATTAAAAAAAGGTGGAGATGACTACATCACTAAACCCTTTCACTTCACAGAACTGTTAGCTCGCATAGAAGCCCTTGTTCGTCGCAGTCAAAGCACTCAGAACAATGATCCTACTGTGTTAAAGTTTGCAGACCTTGAGGTGAACTTAGAAACTCATGATGTAAAACGAGGAAGCGAAAGCATTCACTTAAACCAAAAAGAATTTAGACTTTTGTGTTTTTTAATTAAAAATGCAAAAAAAGTTGTAACAAAAACCCGAATTCTTGAACACGTTTATGAGTATGACTTTGATCCTCAAACCAATGTTGTAGATGTTCTAGTGTTTAGATTACGAACAAAAATTGATAAAAATTTTGATAAAAAACTTTTACACACGGTAAGAGGTATTGGATATCAACTCAATGAAGAATAGATCTATTAGTTTTAACTTTAATCTCAAACTTACTTTAATTTACACCTGCTTTTTTTTACTATTGGTGGTGTCAAACTACGCCTACTTTGACTATCTTCTGGATCAGTCCATACAAGAGCGAGAACTCGATGTTTTAAACGCCCAAGTCGATGAGTTTCAGGCTTGGTACTATGAAGGTGGCGTGCCGGCACTTAAACAGCGTTTTCAAGACCATTTAGAAAAACTCAGTCGGAATGACAACTCTTACTTTATACGAGTGGTAAGCCCTAGAGGCGATGTGGTGTTTTTCTATTACCCAAAGGGCCATGAAAAATTTGATTATAAAATTTTAGACCGTTACCTTTCTCAAGAAAAAAATTATTTTCTGATTGATAATCAAGCAGGATCTCCACGCTGGCATGTGGTCTCAGTCCCGCTTGAGACTGATTTGTTTTTACAGGTGGGAACAAATGGAAGCTCCGGTCAACTATTGCATGATCGACTTCGAGACTCTGTGTTTAAAGCCTCTATCCCATTTGTGTTTTTATGTATTTTATTTGGCTACTTTATTACCGACCGCTCGATCCGCCCGATTAAAAATTTACTTTCAACTCTTAGAGAAATAATGAAAACTGGACAGCTCTCAAGACGTGTTAAAATAAGTAAAAATCGTAGTGACTTAGAAGAATTAGGTTTTTTATTTAACCAAATACTTGAACGCAATGAAAAACTCCTCGAAGGCATGCGCAACACTTTAGATCACGTGGCCCATGACTTAAAAACTCCTATGACCCGATTTAGAGCCTCTATTGAAGCCACACTCAGCTCAGAGAACCCATCGAAAGAAGAACTACTTAAGTCCCTTCATGATTGCATGGAAGAGTCTGAAGACATTTTAAAAACCTTAAACACTTTAATGGATGTGGCCGAGGCTGAAAGTGGTGTGATTGAACTTCAAAACAATAAAATCAACTTATCTCAGCTGTTTAAAAAGTTATGTGATGTTTATGAGTTTGTGGCGGAAGAAAAGTCTGTACAAATTTTATACTGTCATGATGAGAGTCTTATAATTCACGCCGATGAGGTTCGCTTGCAGCAAGTTCTTGCCAACCTTTTAGATAACGCCATTAAATACAATAAGGAAAAAGGGTTTGTTCATATAAAGGCCTATAGAGAAAATAATAAAATTAAAATCTCAGTTAAAGACTCCGGTATTGGTATATCTCCGGTTGAGCATGAAAAGGTGTGGCGTCGATTATACCGTGTTGATTCTAGCCGTAACACTAAGGGATTAGGCTTAGGCTTAAATTTAGTAGAAGCTATTGTAAAAGCTCATGGTGGAAAAATAATTTTAGAAAGTAAGGCCGGCTATGGAGCGGAATTTATTGTGGAACTGCCACAATAACATCAGGGCTTTGCAAGTGAGTGAAAATGAGAAGGGGGCTTAAATAAGCCCCCTTGCCTGAAGCAGCCAACCTCCTTTCTAAAATCCTAAGGGGTTTAGGGGGGGGTGGAGGGTGTTTTGGACATCACTTGCATTTATAGTTGTAGCAAACAGGCATTACGAAATTATTTCAACTTCATTACAAATCTGTAATTATATGCATCTCGTTAAAGAACAGGTGAAAGTAAGCGGGCTAAGTGAATCAAAAGCTTTTCAAAAAAACCAATCTTTTTAGTGCCATAGCGATGACTCAAACTAAAGTCCTGCTCAAGCATATCAGATAATTTGGAGTTGAATGAATGAGACTCAATCACAGCAGCAATTTCAAAGTTTAAATACATCGATCTATTATCTAAGTTTACAGAACTCACACAAGAGATTTGATCATCAACTAATATACTTTTGCCATGATAAAAGCCCTCAGTGTACTCATACACATCAACACCTGCCCTATGAAGGATATTTAAATAGTACTGACTGGCATATTTAACTAAAAAATTATCAGAAGTCTTTGGCACAAGAAGTCTTACATCAACGCCTTTGAGTTTAGCTAAAATCATGGCATGTAGAGTGTCCGAGGTGGGAACAAAATATGGTGTTGTTAGCCAAAGCCGATGCTTAGCTTTTAAAATAAGGTCTAAGATCATTAAACGAGCCGTATCCAATTCATCTGAAGGCCCAGAGGGGACAACTATCACCTTCTCGTTCTCACTAAGCTCTTCTTTATCCCAATTTAAGTTTATGGTTTGCTGAAAGATCCAGAACCAGCCCTCTAAAAAAGCCACCTGCATGGCTAGCACACTTGGCCCATTGATTTTGATGTGAATATCTCTCCAACTCTTGGTCTTTATCAGATAATTATCACCGATATTCATGCCACCTAATAAAGCCTTTTTACCATCAACAATGACCAGCTTTCGATGGTTTCTAAAGTTCAGTTGATAGAATCTTTTTAATCCACGAGCACTTTTAAAATAACTCCATTGGATGCCACTGGAGTCCCATAATTCTGTAATACTTCGACTCAAACTCGTTCCCAGCTCATCCACGAGCACATAGACCTTAACACCAAGTCGTGCTTTTTGAGCCAAGGCTTCAGCCACTCGAAGACCGGTTTGATCTGCTTCAAATATATAGTACTCAAGCAGTATGTAGTTTTGAGCTTGTTCTATAAGCTCTAAAAGAGCAGCGAGCTTTTGGTCACCCTCAACAATAAGCTCGACTTTGTTTGAACTTGTTTGAGGCATCATAGCAAGCTTTTCTAGGGCCGTGGGTCTTTTGGCCACAAATAGGCTTTTTCCATACTCCCCCATTTGCTCCTTAAGCTGAGTGTAGAGAACGTTGTTGTCTCTTCTTCTGGCTTCTACATACCCATCGATCTTTGAGCGGCCGAGGAACCAATAAAAGGGTAAAGTAATAATAGGCAAAAGGTTCAAGGCAATAAACCAAGCAATGGCGGCCTCAGAAGTTCTAGCTTTTAAAACAGCACTCAAGGATGAGAAAAACCCAACCACTTGAGCTATAACAAAAATATAAAACCATTGGCTTTCCATAATTTTGATTATGCCTCAGAGAGGCGAGCCTTACAATTTTTCATTTTACTAAAATTCATCGAAAATAAGCCATTTTTAGTGTATAAAATGCCCACTATGTTCAAACTTATTTTGTTAATAGCTTTATTGTCTTCATTTAATCTGCAAGCGGCTAGTACGGTTGAGCTCAGAGAGCTTTTAAGTCAAGGACTGGTTAAAACAAAATATGAATCCAGTTTTCATCCCAAACAAGTAGAAGTTATTGCAAAAAATTACTTTCCTTATAGGCTAAACAGTCTTCAAGTACTTAATGCACTCAGAGAGATTCTTGAACTGCCCAAAGAGTATATTTTAAATGGCAATGGGACCAGCGTACTTATACCCATTAAAAATGAAGAGATCTTACGCACAGACAGCACTCATTATTCATTTTGCTATGAAACTTTAAATAGCTTAAGTTCTTTTTCCAATCCATTTTTGCAGGTTAAAAATGAAGATCATTATTATGTATATTGTGATATTACACCTCTAATAATAAAAAATAGATATAAAACTTCTCAAATTACTAATGTGGCAGTTTTCAATTTTAATCAGCTATTTTTTGCTTGGAGAGAAATTGCTAATAAAGGTGAAAGTGAGATATTTCATTACAATAGCCATTCAGACTCTAGCTTGTATAAAAAGCCTTCATTCTTTTTTAATAATAAACAGTACCCCATCAGGGCTCCATCAGACTATGAAGAAAATGATAATATTTCAGCACAAGGTTATTGTGAGCTCAAAAAAGAACAAGACTTTGTTGAAAAGTACGGAAAAGACAGTGTGATCTCTGTTAAAAATCAAGAGGTCATTGAACTCAATGAATACGGCAACCCTACATCCATTGACTTTCACAAAGAAGTGCTTGTTTGGAATGCTATTGTTTGCAGTCCTGAAGACTAATACTTATCTCCTTTAGAGTAAGGCACCATCCGATCGACTTCCATATAATAACTGGCAGCTCCATACTCAGAGGTCACGGTCTTAAACTCTAACTTTCCATAAATCCAGGCTGGGTTTTTAACCTCTTCCATTGGAACTGGATTTTTTAACTTAACTTGAACAATTAAGTGTGGTGGCGGAGGTGGCACGTGAATACAAGCCTGAGGGTTGGGAACTAATAAAAACTCAGTCAAGACCACATAATCATCATCTAAGGGAACAATATAACCAGGAATTTTAACCATTCGATCTTTAAACTCTAGAAGATCTGAAGGCGCCTCTCCAGTGTTGTAATCCATTTTGACCAAATCGTTCCATCGAACAGTAGGAAATGCAGAATCATCAGGGATTGATCTAAAATACAACACGCTTATGACTACAATCAGACTTAATAAAACTGTAATGCCCGCGATATAACGTTTCACAACTATAGCCCCCTATTTATGCGTACACTCATTTTTTTAGAATAATAAATAATAAATAAAGCCGTAAAAAATGAAGTTAAAAGCGTAAGTCCTGTCACTAGTAAAATATAAAAGACCTCAGTTGAAGTCATCTTAGAGATGTCTAAATAAAGACCAAGCGGTTCTAAAAAATGACTCAGAATTAAAGGCTGCAGACTATAAAAAAGCACATAGGAAAGAAAAACTGACAACACAGAAATAAAGAAAACCTCCAAGAACACTAATGAAATGATAAACCTATTACTGGCTCCACTTATCTTATATAATGTTAATTCCTTCACTCGAATCTGAATATTAGATAGAACTTGAGACAATACAGCCAATAAAGACATCACAATTAAGGCCAATGCCATAAACTCAATTGCCAGTTCGAAAACTTTAAAATTGTCCCAAAATTTTAAAAGGGTCTGCCCTGGAATAATAGACACTAAGGGCTCAAGATTAAACTCATCAATTTGTCTTTTCACATTAAATATAGTGGATTTGTCTTTTAAATTTACAAAAAAAGCATTATAGCGAACATCCTCATCAGCGTGGTCGTGGTCGTGGTCGTGGTCGTGGTCGTGGTCGTGGTCGTTATGATGACCTTCAACCTTTGTAGTACTGTCAACAGTATTAGTAGGCTTTTCTTTATTATGTAGTAAAGAAAAGTCAGACACATGGATAAAAACAAAGCGATCCAAAGGTGTGCCGGTAGGCTGAATGATAGCACTGACAACAAAGGGATGCTCATCATGAGTTTCAAAGCTATGAGCTCCCCCTCCATGATCAATAGTGAGTCTGTCTTTAATTTGTAAATTGTTTTTACGAGCCACCTCAGAGCCTAGAACCGCACTCATATGGCTAAGTTTTAGAGTCGCTCCCTGATCAATATTAACATTAGGTCTATCAAAAAAAACTTCAGTGGTTGCAATCACAGGATAACTTTTGTAGCTGTCACCAATAGTAATTGGATTAACTGAACTCACAGTAGGTAAGTTTTTGATAAAATTAAAGCTTGCCTCTCCAACACTATGGGTTGGCTGCCCAATACCCAGGGCTGAGTACATAAGAAGGTTCTGTGCAGAGGTTCTTGGCCCAACAATAAGGTCTGTATTAGAAATCACTTTGGTAAAGCTTGATCTAGAGCTTTGATGAACACGGCTAACAAGAATAAGTAAAAAAAGACTCAATAAAAGGGTTGAGATGGTTAAAACCAGACTCCACTTTCTATATATTAGACTTTTTAAAGCTATTTTAAACATCTTTAAAAACCTCAATGGACAACTGGTGATCAAATTTATCTTTTAAACTCATATTGTGAGAGACAAAAATTATAGTCATGTCCTTGCACAAATCAGAAAACAAAACTTCAAAAAATTGAGACTCAACCTCAGAGTCTAAGGCACTGGTTGGTTCATCACAGACTAAGATTTCAGGGCTTGATATCAGAGCTTTTAAAAGCGCAACTCTTTGTTGTTCCCCATGACTTAATAGCTCTGTCTTCATTTTTAAACAGTCATGCAGATTAAGCTTTGTCACCATTTTATTTAAATCAAAAGCCGGAGCCTTTTTTAAAAATTTAAGAGGAAGTTTAATGTTTTCCTCAGCCGTAAGGTAGGGGATTAAATTAAAGCTTTGGAAAACAAAGCCCATGTGAGTCGCTCTAAATTTATTCAACTGTCTGTCGCTGAGCTTAGTTATATCCTTAGAAAATAATAAAATCTCACCCTTATTAGGTTTTATAAAACCTGTGAGTAAATTTAATAAAGTCGATTTTCCAGAGCCACTAGGACCATATATAAAGTATTTTGATGACTCTTGAAACGAAATTTGTTTAACCTTTAAGTCTGTTTTATCTTTTAACCAACCAAACTCGACTTGATTAAACGACAAAACTGACTGCATTAAGACCACCTATAATTTGTACTTAAACGTTTTAAATGAAAGTCTGGTTCTTTAGGGCTGTGCTCAAGAGCCCAGTAGCTAAGCTGCTTTGTATTACTGTTTTCAAGTATAGCGCACAATTGAACAGAATTAGGATACTTTTTTAAACTATAATTAAAACAAGCTTCTAGATGAAACTCATTATCGGAATGTGAGCTGCTCAAGTGAGTCATGTTAAGGTCTTCTGTCATAACCATACCTTGTCTGTAGGAGCTAAAACTGTAGCAATTCCAAGCCCCTGAGGGAGAAATATTAATTTCAATATAATCAGGCTCAGTAAAAAATAAAAAAGCCTCAAAACAGGAAGACTTCCAAAGGCCGTTTTGACGTTCTGCTTTTTCAAAACTTGGCAATAAAACTTTAGATATTGTTACATTTGAAGAAAGTGTATAGTCCAAACACAATAGACCGTTTTTAAAATCAATACTAGATTCCAACTTTAGATCTTGTGCACTCTCAACATATGGTTTTAACAGATATGACTTGCCCATGAAAGACATCCTCACCAATCTCAGCCATAGTAACTGTATCGTTAAAATCAGGTCAATAGTAAAACAACTACTCCTTAAGCTTTGTCTCCAAAGTAGATAAAATCAAATCGAGTTGGTTTTTGGTCAAAAGCTTAGTCTCTTCGGCTAAAGACTTTTGGTTTATTATTTTTATATGTCGATCGGCAGCCCATAAAAGCCTGTTAAAGTGCGGGTTTTTCAAAAGTTCACTTCCCTCAAAGTGCTTTTTAATTCTTAAATATCGCCTTTTATATTTTTCAATTTGAGTTTTTTTCACATAAATCACCGCCTCTGGTAATATGATATAATTTTTCTAATATAGTTAAATTTTAAATAACATCGCGTTATAATTAGATATATTCAAAGTGAATTTGTACTCTCAATTAAGGAGTTGTAATGAACCAAATCAATTTTCACCATTTGTATCACTTTTATATTGTGGCAAAAGAGGGCTCTATAAAAGTAGCCTCTCAAAAACTTCACATCACTCAACCCACACTAAGTACACAAATCAAATCACTTGAGGAGCAATTAAGTCTTAATTTGTTTGAAAGAAAGCATAGAAAACTTGAGCTTACAGAGGCTGGACTGAGTTTGCTTAAAAAATCTGAAAAGATTTTTAATCTTGCCGACCAACTGGTTTCAAGCATTGGCTCTTCACAGTCAGACAGAGATCATATTAAAATCGGCATCCCGTTATCTGTGAGTCATAACTTTATCACAGATTTTTCTTTAAAGATTTGGCGCGATGATACGATTAAAACGAGTATACAGCATAACCATGTACAAAATCTTATACAAATGCTTGATAACGATCAGATTGATTTACTGATCACGGACTCCCCGCTTCATATCAGTGGACGTCACGAGTCCTTTTATTTAGGAGAAGATAAACTCGTTGCCGTGGCTCACAGTAAGTTTAATTTGCCCAACAAAAAGTTTCCTCAAAACCTAAACAGACAAAAATACATTAGGTTTACTCAAGATATTCCTCTGCAGTCGGATATAAACTATTTTTTAAAAAACAACAGCATCCGACCGGAAGTGATTGGCGAGGTGGATGATACGGCCTTATTAAGGTACCTTTCTAATAACAAATTGGCCTTTTCAATACTGCCTTACAGGTCTGTTAAAAAACAAATAAAGCCTGAGGGGTTAAAATTACTCGGCGAGCTGAAGGGAGTTAAACTTACTCTGTGGGCTGTGTGCTCAAAAAGCAGCAAGAAACAACTAACCCTACATAAGGTTATTAACGACTTCTTTTTAAGGTCAAAAAAATAATGTTTATCCTGTGGTCATCATTCCACAGGCAATTGCTGTTACAGTTTCTTTTAAAAGCTTCTCATTAGATCGATCAATGGCCAAGGTTTGAATGACATTTAATGGATGAATCATGCTTGAACGAAGCTTGATGCTTTCTGAGAGCCAAGGGCGAAACCACATGAGCTTTCTTTTTCTAGAAAGTGTGTTCAAACAGTTTTTGGTTTTATTAAATTCTTCTTCAAATTGAGAAAAACACAGTGCGGCCTGTTTTGTCGGCATGTTCTGATACAGGTGATATTTAAAAACACCTAACTCAACTTTTGACAATGTAAAACCTAAAACTTTTAAAAATGAGGATATAAAAGCAGACGACTCTGCCGATTTTAAAACTTCAAACTGTTCAGCCTCACTGAGCTCTGCCCATGCAGACCCCACTCCATACCAGGTTGGCATTAATAAACGTGACTGTGTCCAACACAAGACCCAGGGAATGGCTCTGAGTTTAAACTCTTGGGAGTTTTGAGCTGCTCTTTTGCTTGGACGTGAACCAATTTTAAGCTGGTTTAAATACATATAAGGAGTAGCGGCTTTTACCATATCTACAGTCATTGGGTCTTTTATAAGGTCAGAGTATTTTTTTGCAGTAATATGGGACCATTTTTTTAAAACATTATTAAGCTCTTTGGATTCACTGACTTTTTTATGAGTGGAAAACTCTTTGATGATTTTTTTCACTTGGCCAGACATTACCACTGAGTCAGAAAAAGTTCTAGCCACCATTTCACCTTGAACTGTGGCTTTATAAGTGTAAAGAGCCGACTTTGGCCACCAACTTGTTTGTTCCTTAATAGAGCCTCCACCTCGTTCCACACTCCCACCTGAGCCGTGAAAATATACTGGTGTTAAATTTTGTTTTTTAAAAAAATTGTCCATACCCTTTAAAGCATTTTTAATAAGAAATCGACTAGCCAAAACTCCACTCTCTTTTGAGGAGTCTGAGTAGCCAAGCATAACCTCAAAACGATTACTCCATAGGTCTTTATGCCTTTTAAGAACTTGAGGCTGGCTATTAAAAACGCTTTTTAAAATTTGCGGTGCAGCCTCTAATGCTTTTCTGGTTTCAAACAAAGGCACTACAGGCATTGGTTGTTTTGTAAAAATACTCTCAGCCAACTTAATCCCAGCTATAAGATCTTTATCTTCTTCGGTCATACTAAGTACAAAACCTCGAATGTACCATTTAGGGTTATAGCCCTCACTGATTTTAGCGCCAAGCTCTAACATTTTAGCAATGGCCAAACTCTTGTCGTCTAAGGCTTTATGAACCAATTCAGAGTCTTCTCTGATCTCTACAGGCAGCACGAGACCTGGATATAGCCACAACAGATGGTTTAGCTTTTCTAAATAAGGACACTCTCTATTAAAAAAGCTCTGGTAAGAGGCTGTGACCTTATCTAACTGCAACCTTAAAGCTTTCATTTTTTTGCCGTCTTGGTTTTTAAGATCTTTAATGCTTAAAAAATGACTTTCTAACATATCAAATTCAGATCTAAGAGTTTTAATTTTTGCTTCAGACTCGGCAAGCTTTAAAAATTTATAAGAGGTTTTAAATAAAGTCAGAGCATAATCAAGAAGTAAACTTCGACTTAATGATAAGCTTTTAAACAATGTCTTTTCGTTGACAAAGGGATGTCCATCTTTATCTCCACCAACCCACGTCCTAAAATGCAATGTGATTTTTTTTGATCTTAACTCAATTTGCTCTTCTAAAACTTTAGGATTTAAAACTGTTGAAAAGATATTTTGAGCTTCATCCTCTACACTTGGCCTTGTTCTTTTAGACATAGGTACACGTAGAGCTAAATTTATAAAGTATTCAAGAGTGTTTTGACACTTTGAGCTTGATTCATTCTCTACAAGACTTAATAAACACTGCTCAATGTGTTCAAACAGCTCTCTAATTTGTGGAGACCTTGCCTCTGTGGGGTGGGCCGTAAAAACATAAATTATAGCATAAGGATAATGTTTAATGGGTTGATTATTTTTTTCAAGCAATCTTTTATGACGGTAGGCTCTCTCACATCGATTGATGATTTCAAAGTATAAGCCAAAGCAATGTGCTAATTCTAATAATTTTTCATCTGAGAGTTTTTCAAGTCCCTTGTGAAGTTTTTTTAGCTCTTTGAAAACATCATCAACACTTGCTGTTCGCAATGACTTCATCTGGGTTCTTAATTTTTCAACTCGATTGTATTGCTCTAAACCATAAACCTGCTTAATGCATTTACCTAAAATACTGACTGAGGTTTTAACTAATGATTTTAAACTCTTTGGTAGATGCTGCTGCTCATTCATACTAACTCCTTGGAGGCGTTAGTATATAAAAAAACTAAAGATAATTATAGCCTTTATTCAAGACCCCAAGATTTAAGAACAGCTAGCTCTTCGTCTTTGTTTTTTACTTTTTTGAATTTAGCACCAGAGCGCCCCTTAACATTGGCTTCACACTCACTCCAGGTTTTGTGTTTTTTTAGCTCTCCATTGACATAACTCAAATATACAACATCAGCCGTTGACTTAGCTTTGTTATTTGATGAAAACTTGGGAAGGCTCATATCTTGAGGCAATTGGTAAATATCTATAGAATAATTAGATAAATTTCCGTCATAAAGATGTTCACTTCGACCTTTAGTAAAATTCACTGCAATTTCATCACAGCGCTCATTACCAGGCACCCCTTGGTGACCACGAACATACTTCCATTCAATATTTTGATTTTTGACTTTACGCTTTTGCACTAATGCATCTAATCGCATCCAAAGATCTTTATTGGACACATCATTGTTCTCAGCTGTTTTCCAAGCTCTTTTTTTCCAACCAAAAATCCACTGTGTGATTCCTCGGATAACATAAGTAGAATCACTGATAATATAAATCTTATGAGTGAAGTCTTTGAGTTCTTCTAGCCCTCTAATAACAGCAAGCATCTCCATTTGGTTATTAGTTGTTGAATTAAACCCCTCGCCTAATTCAAAAACAGTTTTATTAAACGGGTTAACAACCACAGTTCCAAAACCTCCGGGCCCTGGGTTTCCTGAACAGGCACCGTCTGTAAATATCAGTATTCCATCTTTCATAAAGTCTCCAAAACTTTAAGATAATAGACTCATAGTCAATGGTAAACCGATTGGCAAAAAATTAAGAATGTGACTTTTACGAAACACAATAGACGCATCGCATACGGAATCATGTAATAATTATAATCCTCTAAAACCCTTATAATCACACTATTTTTCACCGTTAGTGCGTCATAAAATGATTTTTCGTGACCGGACCTTATAAAAATTATAACTTTCTCCACACACAAACTTAACAAAAACCAATCAAGGGAGAACTCATGAAAGTATTAACAACGTTGCTTGCAACTTTATTGCTAAGCGGACTAGACCTGCTCCCGATGTTTGGACAACTTATTAAGAGACATATTGCATTTCAAGCTCATCCTTGTTTAACGTAAAAGTTTCAGGTGCTGGTGGCTTATACCCCAAACTACTATGCGGCCTTATTGTATTATAATGATGTCTATAACGCTCAATAAGTATTTCTGCTTCTTTTAATGTGTAAAATAATTCTCCGTTTAAAAGCTCATCTCGAAGCTTCCCGTTAAATGATTCGTTGTATCCGTTTTCCCAAGGGCTACCTGGGTGAATAAAAAGTGTTTCAACTTTAAGCTCTGTTAGCCATTTACATATTCGCTTTGCTGT
Organism: Bdellovibrionales bacterium; assembly: GCA_022450595.1. Taxonomy (GTDB): domain Bacteria; phylum Bdellovibrionota; class Bdellovibrionia; order Bdellovibrionales; family UBA1609; genus JAKUPT01. The sequence continues at coordinate 16,345 of JAKUPT010000024.1, read as the reverse complement.
AAACTCTGCACCATTATCAGAGCGTATGTGCTCAGGTAAACCTCGGCTAACAAACAGTTTTCCTAAGGCCATCATTACATCTTTTGAGTTTAACCTTCGTTTTACTTTTATCATTAAACACTCCCTTGTATACTCATCAATCACTGTAAGCATTCGAAACTTTCGACCATCATGAGTTTGATCTTGAACAAAGTCATAACTCCACACATGGTTACGGTACTCTGGCCTTTTACGAACACATGAACCATCTGCAAGCCATAACCTTCTTTTCTTAGGTTGCTTAGATGGAACCTTTAAGCCCTCTTCGCGCCATATTCTGTAAACTCGCTTACGGTTTACAATAAAGCCTTCAGCTCGTAGCATAGCCCATATACGGCGATAACCATATCGACCATATTGTTTAGCAAGCTCTAGTATACGCTCACGTAAAAATTTGTTCTCGTCAGTTTCTTGTTGTTTATAGTTTTGTGTTGATCTTGGCTGATTTACTACCCGGCAAGCGCGCCGCTTAGAAACTTTGTGAGTCTGCATAAGCTTTTCAACGGCGAGCCTTTTTCTTGTCGGGCTTAGAAGTTTCCCGAAGCCAGATCTTTTAACATGGCATTATCTAAACTTAAATCGGCAACTAAACGTTTTAAACGAGCATTTTCGCGTTCAATTTCTTTAAACTTTTTAGCTTGATCAATTTCAAGGCCACCATATTCTTTTCTCCAACGATAATAGCTTTGAGGTGAAAACGACAACTTGCGACACATTTCCTCTATCGAAAGTCCCTTTGCAAGCTCCACTTCAGCTTGCCTGAGTTTCATTACAATTTGTTCAGTGGTTAATTTTTTGCCTTTTGGCATAGATACTCCCTTCTTAATGGCCAAATTCTACCTTAGTTTTTGGCTCAAGTTAAAGGGAGCAGGTCACAATTTCAAGACGGTACAGTGAGCGGAGTCACTATGTACGCTTATCCCACAAATGGAATCTAGTTTATAACAACTTATCAATATCAGGCCCAATGCTTTTAGGCTTATGAGAGGACTTATACCTTTTAACTACTATACCTTTACTATTGATTAAGAACTTCTCAAAATTCCAACCTATTTCTTCTTTGCTACTTGCTGATATCAACTTCTTAAAAAGAGGACTGGCTTTAGAGCCTTTCACACTATACTTACTTGTTAAGGGAAAACTCACACCATAGTTGAGTTTACAAAACTTTTTAACCTCCCCTTCAACTTCCGGGGTTTGGCCACCAAAATCATTACTAGGAAAACCTATAACGACTAAACCTTTCTCTTTATATTTTTGATAGAGCTTTTCAAGCCCACCAAGTTGACCAGTATAACCACAGCGAGTGGCTATATTAACCACAAGGTAGGCCTTGGCAAAATATGAACTTAAGGTTTTTTCTTTTCCATCAATGGCCTTAAAGCTGGTATTTAAAATATCTGATCCAGCAAAGCTTAAATTTAGTATAAATAATAAGGAAAGCATAAATAATCCTAGTTAGAGGTTTAAAGCCATAACAGACTTAGACAAGAAAGCCTGTTGGTTACTATTAAAGCTTAAGTCATTAGAGATTAACTCTTCAAGTGGTGTTTTGATATAATTGGCGTAAAAGGGTTCATGGAAGTCTTTAGGAAATTGAATCAAAGCCCAGTTAAATTCCTGATTGTCATTTAATTGTAAGGAATCTATATGAAAGCTAATAGCATTTTTCTTCAAAAGTTTTGATGACTTAGAAAAAACTGTTCTTCTAACCTCTAAAGGCAACTCATGGAAAAGAAATGATGAAAACACCACATCAAACTTTTTTCTTGATTGGTAGTTTTCAAAAAAATCATTCACATATTCAATATTGTTAAACTCTGATAATTTGTTTTTTGCAAACTCCATATATGGTTTACTCGGTTCTACAAAAACCACCTCTATGTTCGGACAAGACTTTAACAAAATCTCAGTCGCTTCTCCAGCTCCGCCACCGATTTCAAGAATCCTAACCGGTGTTTTACGAGCTTGAATATGACGAATCAATTCGGCCATAAGTACCCGCCTCATTAGTGCAATTGTACCCTTAAACAGAATCTCTGTTTGGTGAGAGTAAAGTTCTGCCGACTTTGAACTTAGATAGCCATCGGTTTGATAGTGAAAATTGCGCTTATAATACTCAGGCATATCCTTCAATAACGGCTCTGTGTGCTCAGAGAACTCTTTATGTTTTTTATTTTTTTGCCTCAAAGTGGCCTTTAAAGCATCAATTAATAGTTCTTTGTAGCGACAGATATGTTTTTGAGGCTTTTCTGGATACAAAAGCTCCCTTGGGTAGAGCCCTTGGCGAACATTGACAATGTCTTGCTCAATTAAACCATCCAGAGTTTGCTTTAAAAGCTTTTGATGGTTCTCTGGCGGCATTGGGTCCATGGGAGCGTTGGCTTTAAGAAGTTTTTTTATAGCTAGAATTGGAAAAGACTCAACTGTATAAAGTGCCACTCGCGCGTAATTGATTAATTGTAAGCTGGTGTCTTCAATTCGATTTTTATAAGTTTGCATAAGTATATTTAACCTCAGCTTTAAAGGATTTAGAAGGCTTGTTTGTATCAAAACTACTTGCCTAAGATTTGACTAGTTTTAAGCTGTGTTAAAACGAGAAGTTATAAATTGAACGCTGATGTGTATTAACATACAATTATAACCATGAAATCGATGAAAAAGTGGTACTCAGCTTCAAATCTACTTTTAATAACAGTTATAGCCTATGTACTTTACCAAAAAGTGCCCATCTGGATTGATGAGCACCAAAAACAGGGCTTAAAGATAACTTCAAAAACCTATAAAGCAATGACTCTAAATGGAGAAACACAAAACGTTGTTTTTCCTAGCCCTGACAAAAACACTCTGGCTATTTTTTGGGCCACTTGGTGTGGCCCTTGTAAGCTTGAAATGAAAAGATTAAAAACTTCTGTGGAACAGGGAAAAAGACCAAGAAATAGCATATTTGCAATTAACTCTCATGAAAGTCTTGAATTACAAAAAAAGCACATTGACGAAAATAGCTATCCTTTTTTATTTATACAAGATGAGGAACTTACTAAAAAACTAGAAATCATGGTGACTCCCACAACAGCGCTTTTTAAAAAGAACATTTTGGAAGATTTAAGCTCTGGAATTAGCCTGATAGGCATTAAAAAAGCAGAAGTTTTTTTAACAGAAGAGTAATTATTATTTTTAAGCCTACCGATCTATCAATAGCCTGTAGATTTCTGGTTCATGCAGACAGTTTTCAAAACGCCTACAACGAACTGGTTTTTGTTTTTTACGAGTAACGACTTCTTGGCAATGAGATTTTACGTCATCAGAAGTTCTTTGTAGCCGATTTGGATGAATCTTATAGCCTTTTGCATACATTTTACGAACAAAGCTTGAGTTGTTCTCATGCACCCATTTAGCAACTTGGCATCGCTGTCGATCTGAATAGCTATCAACATCATAGAAGTCCTGAATCTGAGTGACTTCAGTAACCCCTTTAAAGTCTTCTTTATAAAGGTTAGTCGCTTGTGCTTGTAGTGAAAATAAAATGATTAAAACTTTTAACCCCATAACACTCCCCCTGAGAAATGCAGTGGAAAAATTAGCAATTAACCACGAAGTAGAATATTAAAAGCTCAAAATTTGTAAAATTTGTCCAATTTATTTTTTTTTAGTAGTGAGGGGGCGGGACTTCTAAGCTTTTGTCTTTAATTTTGGTCTTATCCAATTGCTCAGACAGCTGCTTGCATTGCCCTTCAAGTTTATCAAGCTTCCAACGAAGCTCAATCACCACCTGGTTGAGGTCCTCAATGGTTTGCTCTTGATAGGATATTTTTGTCTCAAGTTCAGTAAGTCTTTCTTCCATAGATATCTAATACACTAAATTATAATATAAAGTAATTTGCGGTTTGTTTTTGAAAAATGAACATAAAAAAAGCTCCCTAAGGAGCTTCTCATTTAGAATCGACATTGCGCATTCGCAGAGCCACTAACTAATGGGTCAACAGAAGGATTGTTTGCATTAATATAGACATAAATACAATTACCAGGATGAACCACACCTTGATTATAATTATTCATCCAATAGCCATATGAACTCACCGCTCGTGCATTTACATTACAATAAATTGGCACATTATAACTATAGTTACATGCCATACAGCGAGTTGTAGCAGCATTGATTTGGCAATTAGCATTAACATTAAACCATTGCTGAGCATGGAGCCCAGAACTTAATAAAAGTGAAATCAGCACAACAAGTACCTTCATCTATATCTCCTTATTTTGATTTTTTACTCATCTAACAATTTATATGAATTAATTTAACTCAAAATCAAAGAACTGAAGATTTTATAAATCCATTGCGTTTATATATTTTTTTCAATTATAGTTCACTGAAAGCATGGTTGTAAGCAAGAGCAACTTAGTTTAAGTTATCTTTTTTACTATAAAAAAAGGGAATATTGATGATAAGTACTGCTGATTTAAGCCTTAAATTTGGGAGCAAAACTTTATTTGAAGATGTAAATGTGAAATTCACCCCAGGTAATTGTTATGGACTGATTGGGGCTAACGGAGCTGGAAAATCAACCTTTTTAAAAATTCTCTCTGGTGACATTGAGTCCACCTCTGGCAGTGTGCAAAAAGACAAAAAATTGCGTCTGTCATTTTTAAAGCAGGATCAAAACGCTTATGACGAGCACACAGTGCTTAACACCGTTTTGATGGGCAATGAGGAGCTTTACGCCATTATGAAAGAGCGAGAAAAGCTCTACTCTAAATCGGACTTTACAGATGCGGACGGCATTCGGTCTGCTGAGCTTGAGGCCGAGTTTGCTGAAATGAATGGTTACGAGATTGAGTCAGAAGCCGGGATATTGCTAGAAGGCCTTGGAATTTCTGTTGAGAACAATGACAAACTTATGAAAGAACTAGATGGCAGTGAAAAAGTGAAAGTGCTCTTAGCACAGGCTCTTTTTGGCCAACCAGATATTTTGCTATTAGACGAGCCCACCAACCACTTAGACATCCACGCGATTCGATGGCTTGAGGATTTTCTTTTAAACTTTCAAAACACCGTGGTCATTGTCAGCCACGACCGTCATTTTATGAACAAAGTCTGCACCCATATTGCTGATATTGATTACGGCAAAATTCAAACCTACACCGGAAACTACGAATTTTGGCGCAGAGCTTGTGAACTCAACAAACGACTTCAGTCCGAGCAAAACAAAAAAAATGAGGCTAAAGCTGAAGAGCTAAAAAAGTTTATCTCTCGATTTAGCGCCAACGCCGCCAAGTCGAAACAAGCCACCTCAAGACAAAAACAACTGGAAAAGCTAGAGCTTTCTGACATGCCTGTATCGTCTAGGCGTTACCCTTTTGTGGGGTTTGACTCTATTCGTGAGGCTGGCAACGACATATTGATGGTGGAAAACATCTCAAAAACTGTAGAGTCAGAAATGCTGTTAAAAGACATCAGCTTTAGAGTGGAAAAAGGCGACAAAATTGCTTTTGTAGCCGACAACGACTTAACTGTGACCACACTTTTTAATATTTTGGCCGGTGAAACCAAACCAGATACTGGTGGCTTTAGCTGGGGCATCACTATCACCTCAAGCTACTTTCCAAGCGACAGCTCAAAGTACTTTGAAAACAGCAATGACAACCTGATTGACTGGCTTAGGCAGTTTTCAGAGGACAAAGACGAGTCTTTTATTCGAGGGTTTTTAGGCAAAATGCTTTTTAGCAAAGACGACGCCTTCAAGAAGGCCAGTGTGCTCTCTGGTGGAGAGCGCGTTCGCTGTATGCTATCAAAGCTGATGCTCTCTGGAGCAAATGTACTGATGCTTGATCAGCCCACAGCTCACTTAGACTTAGAGTCTGTGACAGCACTCAACGATGGCCTGCAAAAGTTTGATGGCACCGTTTTATTCGCCTCACAGGATCATGAGTTTGTGAACACCATTGCCAATAGAATCATCGAGATTAAAGATGGCTCTATACATAAAGATGTTCGAATGACTTATGATGAGTTTATTGAAGCCAACTATTAGTTAGTTGGCCAATAAATAGATACTCACCAGTTGCGACGTCTCATTTAATCCTGAAAAAAGATGCTCTTTTAAAGCCTGAGCGTGTTTTCCAGTTAAAAAGTAAAAGAAGTCCCCTGCGTTTCTATTTAACTTTTGAGTGCTTAAAGTTAAATAGTAGTCATACATTGCAAGCTTTATAGCAGACTCACGAGACATCTGGGGTGAGACTTTTTCATTTAAAACGGACCTTAATAAGACATAATCAAGCATTGGTTTTTCATTATCACTGACGTTTCGGACCTCCATATCAGTAAGCTCTCTGTGAAAGCTCTTGATATGATTAAAAAACTCTTCATATCTTGATAATAAAACTTCTTTTAAATACTTATTTTGAACATGACCTTGTTTAAGAGCAAACCTCCCCGACTCTGTGTTTTCTTGCAGGATGACAGCTCTTATAAGGCGTCTTTTCAGGTGCCTTGCAAAGCCTCTTTGAAAGTCTACACTCACTGCTTTTTGGTAAACCTCATACAATGATTTGTTCATCATTGCAGGATGACCATGGTTTTTTCGTAATAACTCAAAAGTTGAAGCCTGTGAGTGGCGCGCATCATAGCTGATTAGCCGTTGTTCAAGCTCATATAGGTTTTTAGAAACTGTTGGGTATTTAGAATTTATGTAAGATAATATATTTTGATCAGAAGAATTTAAAGAAACGACATTATCGCCAAAGAGAACCTCTAGCCTCGACTTGGAAAAGATTTACACATTGAGTGTTAGCTTGTGCGGTGATTGAAAATAGCAGTCCCATTAGTAAGTTAATCATGTCATTCTCCTTTTCTTAAAACTCAAATTTTCATAAATTTATTGGCTAGACACCCTTTGTGATCAATTGGACAGAATTTTCATAAGAGTATAAGTTTTACTTATGTGAATATAATAAAAGCACCTAGTTACTTTTTGGACCACAATGCATTATTTAATATTTTCTGCTGAACTCGAGAGAACTAATTACGACATTGATACCCTCAGAAATGATGTATAGCGCTGCTAGTTTGTGAGTTATTTATAGGCTCTTATCAGTGTTTCCTCCCAGTTTGGAGGTAACCATGAGAAGGGGGTACGTACAGCCACCAACATAAATGTTTAATAAACGTATAAATTTTAATTTGTTTTTTAAACAATATATTTAAATATAAATCACAAATCATATTATTTTTCAATAAAAACAGTTACTTAAGATGTTACCTTAATATTAAAAATGTAAATATTATTGATTTATCCAATTTGACAACATTTGTATTCAAGCGGATAAAAGTTTTATACAAACTTTAACTCAGGAGAGTATACCTTGAAAAAATACTACCATTTAATACCAATGATTATTTTATCTTTAAGTTTAATGAGCTGTAGTACTATTGAAAAAGCTAAGCTTGATAGTAGCACACCAGCAGCTGCTATTGACGAGGTGGAACAACTTCAACAAAAGCTTTATAAAAATCAAGTCGATCTTTTAGCTCATGAAAGTTTCCAGGAAGGTACTGAGAGACTAAATGAAGCAAAAAATGAACTAGCCAACAATGAAGATCCAAAAGAAATAATGAATCTTACGGCTAAAGCTAAAGCCTATTTTCAAAAAGCAAAGAAAAAAGCCAACAATAAAACTTATACTCCAAGGCAAATTTTAGAATCTCGTAAAACTGCTATAAATCATGGAGCACGTTCAGACAAACAACTTAATAAAAGATTAATAGAAATAGACCATGAACTAAGAGATAGTACAGATAATTTTTCTGAAGAATTAGAGAATGAGGAATACTCAAAATATCAAAATGATTATTTAGAACTAAAAGTAAATATTCTTCAACATAATGAACTTAATCTAGCAAGACAGGTTTTAGAAAAGGCACAATCTAATGATGCCGAAGATAAGGCACCAGATACTCTTTCCAAAACTAAGAAAAGTATTAGGGCCGCTGAGAACTTAATTGCAAAAAACTCTAGTGATCCTAATACATATTTGAGTAGCGTTAAAAGGGCAAATCGAGCAGCCAAACTACTTAATGATGTTATGAATAAGATCGATAAAATGGGAGAGGACACTTCTGAAAAGGTCGCTTTAAAACTCGTCTATCAAGACAGAAAAATAGGAAAGCTCAGCAGTCAATTAGAAGATGTGAAAGGAGATCTAAGTCAAAGTAAATACAGTGTTGATAAAATCACAGGAAAACTTCAAAGAAAAGAGCAGAAACTGGAAAAAACATCCTCTAAGCTCACGACTCAAAGAGAAATTGATGAAATCAGAAATAATTTTGATAATGACAAAGCTGAGATCTATCAACAAGGTGATAAACTCATTTTCAGAATCAAACAAATAGATTTTAGCGTGGGGTCCGCAAAACTGCCATCCGATTCACTAGGTTTACTTACAAATATAAGATCAGCCATTCAAGAGTTACAGGTCGAAGAGGTTGCTGTTCACGGTCACACTGACTCAACAGGCTCTTCTGAGCTAAATCAGAAACTTTCACAACAAAGAGCTGATGCAGTAGCAAAATATCTTAAGTCCATTGATAATGAAAAAATTGAAATCACTACCAAAGGATATGGAGAATCTAAACCTCTTACTACTAATAATACAAAACAAGGAAGAGCGCAAAATCGAAGAGTTGATATAGTTGTCTCAGTTAAATAATTATTTTATTGAAGAGGAGATATGTCATGACTACAGAAAAACAAAAAAAAGCGGCAAAAGAAAACATAAAGAAGGCTCAAGAAAAATGGCAATCAATGACTTCAAGACAACGAGCTTTAGCACAACCTGAGGGCCGTAGCCGAACAAAACCTGGGCGAGGTGGAGAAGGTGATTTTATCCATATAGGAGTGAGGCCTAAAGAGCAGTTTGTGACCTTTAGAACCCACGATATTGGCGATCCTGGACATATTGAACGAGTTGCTGGAAAACGAAGTAGCGGCTCATGGGACACCGTAAAATGGTTAATTGACTAAAACGATGTAGAGATCAAAGACAACACCATTGAAGGAAAAACAAAAGAAGCAAAAGATTTACTTAATAAACTCGGATCTCAACCCAAACATGTTAAAGGTGACTATTACGAGGCCAAGCCAAGAAAAAACATCCCTGAAAAAGACAAGCCAACTGAAGCTCAAAAAAAAGCTAGACAAAAAAATATAAAAAAAGCTCAAGAGGCTTGGAAAGCTTCACACTAAATATTTCTGTGATTATTTGTATCTACACGATTATGTCTAACTATGTTTTCCTATCTCTTGGATTGAACTATATCTAGACCATTGTGATAATCCCTACAGCTCTATTGTTAAAAACCAACCAGAGAAAAGTGTTTCTGGGATTCTAATTGATGCGTCCACTTATACAGCTAGGTTTTCAGCCACCCCCGACTACCTTGACCCAAGTGACTCTAAGTGCGATTATATAGGTCAAGCTGCGACAGACTTTTAATAGTTCAATGACTCTGACATCTTATTAAAATAGCTCTAAAAGCTGATTTTAACTTTTTAGTTGTTTATTATAATTTTAGACAGCTTTATATGTTTAACACGTTGTTTTCCTCGAAATTAAGGACAAACTTATGCCCAGCTCATCAGTCTATGCAATAGATTTTGGAACAAGTAATTCTCTAGTTTCGTATGTTAGACCTGGTGACCAATCAAAGCTTTTAAAGATTGATAACGATCATGATGACCCCTTCACAATGCGCAGTCTTATGTACTTTCCCCATGAAAAAGGAGAGGCTAGTTTTGGGCACAGTGCTATTCAAAATTATATAAAAGAAGATGGCCATGGAAGATTTATTAGATCTATCAAAAAATTTCTTCCAGCAACGACTTTTAAAGCTACCCAAATTCAAGGAAAACTCTACTCTTTAGAAGATATCATTGGGCGCTTTTTAACAGAAATTAAAACCCGTGCCGATCAAATCACCGGTGAAGACGTAAAGTCGGTCATGCTAGGTCGCCCGGCCCGCTTCTCGGATGATGATAAAAAAGATGAAACCGCTCAAAAAAGGCTTCACATGGCAGCTCTACAAGCCGGTTTTGAAAATATCTCTTTTTGCCCGGAACCACTGGCTGCAGCCCTTGATTATCAACAGCAGATCCAAACTCCCAAACGTGTGCTTGTTGTTGATCTAGGGGGTGGAACTTCGGACTTTACAGTCATTGAATTAAAGCCTGGAAAACTTGATGTGATCGAAACCCTTGGTCTGGGAGGGATTTCTGTCGCTGGAGACACACTCGACGGCACACTTATGACCAAACACATTGGCCCTTATTTTGGAACAAAAGTTCAATACAAACTTCCTATGTCCAACAATGTGATCAACATGCCCCCATCTTTACAAAAAAAGTTGATGTCGCCAGCAGATATCACATTAATGTCCCAAACCGACATTTTCCGTTTTGTGCAAGAGGTCCAACAGTCCGCTGTACGACCTAAAGATAAAGAAATGCTAGAGAACTTGTTCACCCTGGTGGAAGACAACTTAGGCTTTGCCTTGTATGAAGAAATTGAACGAGTTAAAAAGCAGGTTTGCATAAACAAAAAAGACCAATTTCAGTTCACCAAAAGTGGCTTAGATATCACCCAAAACATCACCTATGAGGGTTTTATTGAATGCAACACTAAAAACTTTAAAGGCATTTTTGAGTCCATGAACTCAGTCCTACAAAACTCAGGGTTAAAGACCGAAGATATAGACACAATTTTTACCACCGGCGGCACATCGAATATTCCTTATATTCAGTCTTACTTATCAGATATGTTTGGCCCTGAGAAACTGCATCATCAAGAGGCTTTTCATTCAGTGATTAAAGGGCTTTCCGTAAAGGCACGTGAAAAGCAATAAATTAATTTCGAGGAAAATCTTTGTAGTAACGAGGGTGTTTGCCAGGATTTTCAATGAAGAAAACTCCAACAAGAACCCGTTCTACACTGTCTCGTCTTACTCCCTGACTGGCTTCTAAATTGTAAGGGGAGAACCCATGAAACTGCGTTAAACCATTAAAGACATTAATTTGGTTGACTCGATAAGGGCTATTAAATTGAACACTTGAGTCCTCTTTATGTTCAAGGATGAGGTTGCCTCCCCGACCTCGTTTAGGTTTTTCCAAAAGAATAGTGCCATGAAAATTTGCACCATCAGTATGTAATTCAATACCTGTTTTTTGAGATCTTTTATTCATATTGTATTTAATAATACTCACACCAAACATAATGTCTTTATTTTCAAAAAATTCACTTCCACCTTTTAAGTTTCCAATAATTTGTATAACACTTTCTATCACTGCTTTTTCTAGAGTATAAAACAATGTATTCGTTGGTTTAGGATAACCATGAATAAAATTATAGCTATTCCAAACAAACTCATAGTTCCCCTTATGCAAACTAATAAACCCCTCTGCTTTAATTGGAGTATGCCATCCAATATTGTCATAGAGTTCTTTAGCTGGTGGGCCACTTTTAGCATAACGAGTTAATTTTTTAAGTTCCTTTTTGGTAAAAACATTTGAACTTCCTTGAAAGATTTCAATAGAAGTTGAAAAAAGACCGGTACAGGGCGAGTTAGCCCAAGATGAACAACAACATAAAACTATAAATGAAAATAAGAGTCCCCTCATTTTGATACCTCATCTTTTTACAACATCATCATCAAATCACAAAGAACATCCGATGGATCATATAGGCAAGATGCCCCAATCAAATTTAAAAATCTGTTGATGAGGGCGTTCGTATTGTATAATTAAACAGAAAGTGAAACGCCCATTTGATTCAAGGTTTCTTTTAATGAGTCTTGAATCAACTCGTAGGCATCATGAGAAGCTTTTCCAACATCTTCAGAGCTATTAAACTTAATTTCAGAGTCTGATAATATAGTTTCAATAGATGGTTCATAGTTAAAATAGGCAATAGCTGCAGATACTGTAGAAGCCACCGCAAAAAATAAAGCACCAAAGACTCTTGCGGCAGCATGATTACTGGTTAAAACTTTTTCATGGGATCTATATAAATTGTAGGCTATTGTTCCAGTTAAAACACTTACTGTTGCAAATGTGATGGCCCCAAAATAACTTCCCTCTGATTTTTCTTCTAAAGTGTTACTAAAGCGTTTAGAGGCCTCCGTGGCACTGACCTCATCTAAATAGAGCCAATTATTACTTACAAGCTTACAATTTCTTTTTGAGTACCCTTCAAAATCACCTTTTAAATCTAGAAAAAGATCACATTCAATAAAATTAAAAAATCTATCATCACTAGTGTTGACCTGCTGAATGATTTTTTCAGCCGTTGTGGAGTACGCAAAGGTATTTGAGACATAGTAATCTTGGCTTGCAAATAAGGTCAAAGGACTTAATATTAATAATACAATAAGACTTTTCATGAACACCTCTAATTTAAAGTTTCAGGTAAAATACAGCATTAAATGACTTATAACTAGACCAGCCAAAACATAAGAATTTTTTTCTATAAAACATGTGTAATTTAGCCAAAGAAATCCCCTGATTTAAAAGCAAACTAGCTATAAAGACTCTTGTCGATATCTGTTTGCCGGTATTGCATTTAAAAGTTACAATGTGAGGTATGAAAAAAATTAAAGAAATCGCAGATTTTGTTAAAAATGTGGCCAACGATGAGCGAATTCCCGCTCGGGATAAAAAGGTGCTTCTTACTCTGACAGCGCTAATCCTATCGCCTATAGATTTGATTCCTGACTGGATTCCAGTGATTGGGGTTATGGATGATTTGGTCATGATGGCTATTATTTTAGACTACCTGTTTGAACACCTAGATAGTGATATATTGTTGTCACACTACCCTTTTGGCATGAAGAGTTTTATCACCTTAAGAAGATTCTCAAGAATGATCAGCTGGATGACTCCAGGCTTTGTAAAATCAAAGATCTGGCAGTTTAAGCCTGATATATATAAATAATCTAATAATTTCCTTAAAAGCTTTCTTTCATTAAAAATTTATGAAAGAGTTCGTCTGTTATGAGCTTGCCGCATCACTTATCAAATATACATATAGTCGACAGTCACCATAAAGTCCTGTCAGCCTGGGCCGAATTCAGAAGTACTACAGATCATGCTCCAAGGCTCATCACTCTCGATCACCACACGGACACCTCACGCCCTTTTCGTAGATTAATCGCCAAAACTCATGGTAAAAACTTACCAGACAAAGAGTTTAATAATATTCAAGACTCTCATATAAAGGCCCTAGATTTTAAGGACCCACAAAGTATTGAAGAGGGGGTTTTAAAACTCAATAACGATGAACACATTGTGACAGCTATAAAAGCAGACATTATAAGCTCTGCCTTTGTGGTGGCTCATAACGCCATCAATACAGATCTACCAACCTATCAAGAGCACAGTATTGTATGTCATGCCGTCAAAGAAACTCTAGATGAAAACAAAAACCGCCTCAACCCTGATTACAATCAAGTCTTAGAGACCCAATTTCTAGATGAGGCGATAACATCATTTGATAATATACTCGCACAAGCCCAAGAGACACCACTCACCACAGAGCCTTATATTCTTGATATTGATTTGGACTACTTTAACACTTACAAGTCGATAACACCTGAAAGCCCTGACACGTTTAGAGAACTTGCAAACAACGCAAGCTTGATCACTATTGCAACGGAACCAGAATATGTACAAAACTGTGCTGTAGATTCAGGCTTAACAAGTGAGTATTTATTAAAGAAGTTAAATGAATTATGGACGGACAGGTTTGATAATAGTCGTTAGTTAAATAAAGCTCAAAGTATATAAAGAGTATTAAAAAAAGATAAATATTTAAAAACTCTTCATGAATAATAACTACTCTGTTTTTTATATGAAGATAAATAAAAGCATCAAATTTAAAAAAAAGCTATTTAACTGTTATATATTCTATTAACATCTTTATATGTTTGTTTTAGAAGAGACTATATTAAAAAAGCCATCCGTACTGTATAAAGACACTTTTTTAGAGTGGCTCTCAGAGGCTCATGCAGAAAACACATATATTTTTTGGGACTATAATACTGTTAAAAATGATTTCCAAAGCTTTGTAGATTCACAATTAAGTAAAGAAATCATGTGCCCTATTGGAAATGTTCCAGAGTCAGTCTATTGGATTATTAATAACAATGTTATGCTGGGCAGAATATCAATCCGGCATCAACTTACCGATAAGCTGCGAGAAAAAGGCGGCAACATTGGTTATCAAATTTCAAAATCATATCGAGGCAAGGGTTTTGCCACAAAAGCACTAGAGCTTGCACTAGTTGAAGCAAAAAAAATTGGGCTGAATGAGGCTTTACTAACCACAGATAGAAACAACTATGCCTCACAAAGAGTTATTTTAAAAAACTCTGGAGAATTAATCAGTGATCTCAATAAACTTAACGATCATGAGCTATTGAAATATTTAATCTCAATTAATCATATAAATTAAAAAAAGAAGATAAAAGCATCTCAAAAACAATTCATGCTCAAAAAAGCTACCAGATAAAAAATTGACTTCTATAACATCAACCCGCCCAAAGTCTTGGTACTGTTTGAAGTCTGTTATATTACACAATCTTTGTTCCCATTTAAAAAAAGAATGAATACCCTTATTATAAATAAAAAAAATAAGGGTATCTATAATGAAATTAATATTGTCACTATTGTTTATATTGTTTTCCTTTGAATTAAGTTTTGCATTTGATTTTCAAGACAAACTTGAAATTGAAAATCGGGTTCAAAAGGCCATGAATAAACTAGATGCCACAGTATTATCACAGAGCCTTGATGATACTATCATAACAGCATACCAACAAATTCTTCATCTCAACCCTAGCAAAATAGAATTAATGACCATTCGCCTACTTCTTACAGGTTATGATCATGAAGCTCCAATGAATATTTCGCATTTTATTGAACAGTTGTTTGTTGTTAAAAGCCAAAAAGATCAAATGACTTACGAATATGTGTCGCAAAATATAGATCTTATTGAAAACCTAAACCTTAATTTAGCTCCATTATATGGAGTCTATAAAACCCGTCAATTAAACGACGTTGAGCCTCAAGGCAGTGCCAAGTTAAAGCCCTTGTATAACACTAGTAATTACAATGTTTACTATGGCTACTTGCACTCTCATAGTGGTTTTTCAGACGGCAAAGGAACACCTAATGATGCTTATTATATGGCAAAGTTTACAGCAAAATTAGATTTTTTTGCTTTAACAGATCACTCAGAATTTTTGCACTTTTGGCCATGGACTCAAAAGTATAAAAAGATTCGAAGAGCCGCCAGAGACTACAACGAAGATGGACGCTTTACAGCCCTGCATGGTTTTGAATGGTCCCACCCACTTTTAGGGCACTTTAATGTGATAAACTCTAATAGCTACACATCAGCCATTATTAGACCAACCATGGGCTTTTTAATGAGCTGGCTTTCAAGGCGACCACATGCTTTTGGTCGATTCAACCACCCAGGTCGCGAAAATATGAAGTATTGGCCTTATGAGTTTAGCAAATTAAAGCTTTACCCCAAAGCTATAAAAAATGTTGTAGGCATTGAGATGTGGAACAAAAGAGACAATCTGGATGAATATATCAACAAACGCCAAAGCTTTATGAAAAATCATAACTTTTTAGACAACGCCAATCTAAACGGATGGTTTGTAGGCGCAGTCGGCGGACAAGACAACCACGACAGAGATTGGGGCATACGAAACGACCGGCGCGTTGGTGTTTGGTCCACAGGTCTTACAAGACAAGAAATTGTACAGGCCTACTTTGACCGCAGAACCTTTGCCACTGATGATAAAAACGCTTGGCTTAGTTTTAAAATTAATGGGGCTGAAATGGGATCAAGATTACAAGCTGGAAATTATAAATTTCAGATAAAATTTGGTGATAAAGACAATGAAACGTTCAAAAAAATAAAACTTGTGAAGTCAGGACATGTGATTAAAGAATATATCATAAAAAACACCAACAGCCTTACAGGCAGCCTGCCCACTGAGTTAAACGATTATTTTTACGTAGTTGCAGAACAAGAAGATGGAGATAAAGTTTTAAGCTCTCCAATATGGATTGTTCAAAACTGAATTCATAACTTAATAAGAAATAAGCGCTAATTGAGCAGCAAGAAGAGTGATCTCTTCTTTTAGATATATATTAAACACCTGGATTAAAAAATACCACTCCAACACCACGTGCGAGCTTTTTTCCTGTGTTTTTATAGGAGTGCTTTTTATCGCCAGGAA
>JAKUPT010000023.1 GCA_022450595.1 Bdellovibrionales bacterium | reverse complement strand
ATCAGTGAGGCCGCTTACCTATCAAGAATGAACTGGTGGACCGCAGAATATGGTTTAATTGGCCCTCTGGATGATCCTAAGATCTTCGGAGCAGGTCTTCTTTCCTCTATTGGAGAGTCACGTCTTTGTTTAGGAGATAAAGTAAAAAAACTTCCCCTCAGCATTAAATGTCTAGAGTATAACTATGATATTACAGAACCTCAACCACAGCTATTTGTTGCAGATACTTTTGATCGTCTCACAGAAGTGCTTGAAGAGTTAGCAAACTCTATGGCCTTTTCTAGAGGAGGGCTTTATGGTCTGGAAAAAGCTTTGGAATCAGAAACGGTG
Organism: Bdellovibrionales bacterium; assembly: GCA_022450595.1. Classification (GTDB taxonomy): domain Bacteria; phylum Bdellovibrionota; class Bdellovibrionia; order Bdellovibrionales; family UBA1609; genus JAKUPT01. Next base: position 42,487 of record JAKUPT010000023.1, on the reverse strand, counting down.
AACACTATTGAACTAAACTCTGGGCTACAAATAAGTGGAGTGCTTGAGTTTTTCTATAATGAAGGTGATGAAATCAGTTTTATAAAACTAAAAGGCGGTAGCCAGATTTCATTCAACAGCTCTCAGCTTGATGGCCACGGCGTGGAATATCACAGCCACGGATACTCTAGCCCTATTGGTCGACTAAAAGACGGTACAGAGCTATCTAACCTATCACTAAGCGAATTAAAAGAATATGGCGTTTGTCATGGCGCTGAAGTAAATTTTGAATACGCTTCTGGAATTAAATTAACTGGGAAAGTAGAAAAAATAATTACAAAAAAACAAAATCCAATATTAATTAGTTTTAAAAATTGCAAGATCACTTTAAATGATAAAATTCTTTTTGACCCAAGCTGGGGGAATTTTGATCTTGCTCTAGGAGAGCAAGTTGTCAGTGTATTTGGTGGTGCTGCCGATCGTGAAAACTTTGAATTACAAGACGACTATACTCCCCAGTTTATTCCGCCTAAAATTTACAATGAAACTGAGCAGACCAAGCATAGCTTTTATAAAAGAATTCGTGAAGCAAGAGAGAACAGTTTTGATAAGAACTCTCTTAAAAATATTTATGAAAACTATTTAGAATTATATTCTGATCAATGGCTTATGGCTGTTGAGATTTACGAGCTTGCAGTAGATCATAATTTAGATGATTTACAAAAAGACATAAAAAAACATTTAACATCTTTAAAAGAAAAAAAGCCTGAAACAGCTATGTTAATCGATGATGGTATTAAAGTGGCTGAATTATGATCCCTGTGGATATACATGTTGCTCTAGCTAGACCTAAATACTCTTCCAATATAGGTGCTACAGCTAGAGCTTGTGCAAACTTAGGAGCAAAAAGTTTATCGGTCATTGATAGTAAAGCGGATCCCTTTTCAAAAGAAGCTAGAATGGGAGCTGCTGGCGCCAATGATCATCTCGATCAAATCAAAATTTATAATAATAAAAGTCAATTTGTTGCAGACCATAGTAATAAAATTATTATTGGGCTCTCTAGAAGAGGGGGCAAACTTCGCCCCTCACAAGACCTAAAAACTACCCTTAAACACCTTTCTGTGGATCACTCTGAAGCTATTCATTCAGGCGGTGTTCAATTGCTTTTTGGGCCAGAAGATCACGGCTTAGACAGCAGTGAAATTGAGATTTGTCACTATATATGTAAACTGCCAAAACTAAGTGAGTTTCAAAGTTTTAACTTAGCTCAAGCCGTTCTTCTCACTCTTTATATCGCTCAAGATGCTATTAATATGTTTTTTACAAAAGAACACACTCGAGCCGAGCCCGAACAGTCACAAATTCAATTGTCGGAAGTAGAAGAAACTATGAAGCAATGGCTCTTGACTTTAGGAATGACCTTAGACTCTAAAAGAGTTAATGCATTTCAAACACTTAAACGCATGCTTAAAAAATCAGCTCCCTCACAAAGAGAATTAAGACTATTTGAAAAAGTATTACAACAAACCATACGTCAGCTTGCAAAGAAGGAATGATTACTTGCTTTTCTTTTTAAAAAAAGAGCCAATCACTTCACCTAAATCTTTATTGAGAATAGATTCTTTTTCTTTTGGCTTACTTTGAGCTAACAATCCAAGCTCACGTCTGGCGTCTAAAAATCGGTTATCCACGTTTAAAGATTTTTGAAAATAGTTTGCCGCCTCATCGATTTTGTTCTCTGATTTTTTAACTAAACCTTGAAAGAATAAAAATATGGCAGATTTTCTTTCATCCTCAGGATAATCACGACAAAACTCATTAGCTTTCTTTATAATATCAGAATTTACAGAAGCCCCCTGCATTTTAATTTTAGCCCACATCATATACAACTGGTGATTGTGATGATTATAGAGGTTATCGGCTTCAGCTACCATTTCAAGCGCTGTTTGATAGTGCCCTAATTGGAGTTTTTTAACGGCTTGAGAGATAATATTTTCTGCTTGTAGTTGTTTTTTTATACTTTCCTGCTTTTTCTCATTCTCATATTTAGTTCTTTTATTGGGATCCATCAATATATGATGTGCTGAAGTTACGACTCCGAATAGTGAGTTTATAACTTTCTTCTTGTCCTCATCTTCATTATTAAATTTATCTGGATGGTTTGATTTTACAAATTCTTTGTAAATTCTATCAACTTCAGATGGAGGGCACTTTGCAGGAGCTCCAAAGTATTCAAAGATTTCAAATGGATTTTTGTCTTTTAAAGATTCATAAATAAGACTCATTCTATCAACATCAGTTTGAGATTTTTCTGTTTTCTTTTTTTGGTCATCAAAAACTATAAAGTTTTTGATCGCAAGAATGTGCAAAGCTACGTATAATTGCTTTTTATCATACTTATTTTCACCTAATATATCTCTAAGTGTTTTTTCTTCTTTAATATCTTTAAAAATATTTTGTACACGTTTAATAGCATTAAATTGCAATACCTGAGAAAGGTCTACATAAGCTGGCCCTATGTATATTTTATGATCCAGCCATGGTTCATAAAAACATTGTAACCATTCTAGTTTATATTTTTTTTCTAACCCTTGAGCAAAAGCAACTGTTAATAGGTTTCTACTGATATAAACATCTTCACATTCAACTTCGGCTGGTGAAAAATTAATTTGTAATTTATTGGAGGTAATCAAGTCCTCGATTTCTAAAAACATTTGTTCTAGTTTAATTTCACCAACTATGTGGGGACTAATAAAATTATACTCGATTAAATTTTTAAGAACATCACCTTTATTATTCATATTTTTATAGGTAGTAAGGTCTTCTGTTGATATATAATCTTTTTCAATTAATAATTTTTCTATAACAGTATTGGTGTTAGCGGTATCTACCTTTGTTAGTATCCCATTGCAAAATGTAATGCCAAAAATATCACCTTCAGTTGAATATATATTTAAATGGCCGCTACTTTCACCTTGAATCAAAATACTAATGACAAAAGGTAAGTCAAAGCCATTGATCTCATCCATCTTTTCTAAGGCTTTAATTCTGTCTCTTCTTGAAGCCATAGGCTTTGCAAGTAGTGCATGAAGAGGAAGCTTAGGTACTTCTACCACTTGACTTAAGTAGTCCTCAAGCTGGGCTTGAAAGTCTTTAGTTTCAAATGGCTTTGACAAAAACAAAGTGGCATTTGTTTTTCTCATAGCATCTTGAGAAAAGGCTTTATCTTTAAATATACCGCTCATTAAAAAAATAGGAACATCATCAAGACCTAAGCGTCTTAGTTCTTGTGCCAACTCAACTCCGTTGGTTTTTGGCAACATACAGTCTATAAATAACGCATGAATATTTTTAATCTTAGCAATTTGAAGGGCTGATTGAGCAGATGTTTCAACTGTAGCCTTATAGCCAAGTTTAGAGATCGTCCTTGAAAGAGACTCACCAAAACTTGCATCATCATCTACAATTAAAATATGAATATCACGCTTTCTCATAGCCTAGTTATCGGCAGATTTGAAATACAATTAAAGCTTTTCACTACTTGGATGATGCTTTTGCCAAGCCTCAACTAGACGTTGGGACAGAGTCTGTACGTCGAATGGTTTTACTATATAACCACTTACACCATTTACAGCGGCTTCAATCACTGCCTGCTTTTCATTCTCTGTAGTGATTAGTATAAAGGGTAAACTCGAGTAGCTATCAGATGAACGTACCTGCTTTAAAAAGTCCATGCCACTAGGCCCTGGCATATTCAGATCAGACAGAATAAGGTCAACAGGTGTTCCGCTTTGCTTGGCTTGATTTAACTGACTTAAAGCTTCACTGGCATTTTCAGCAGGAATTGAAGACTTAAAGCCTAACTGCTTTAAGCTATCGATGATGAGCTTTCGCATGTGTGCTGAGTCATCTACGACTAAAATGTTGGCTGTTTTTGCGATCATATAGTTTTACCTAAGCTGCCGTTATGTAATTATTATCTATTTGTATCTTAGGAAGATCAATAAATAATTTTGTGCCTGTACCTATAATCGATTGTACATGAATATTGCCATTATATTTTTCAACCATATTTTTTACAGCATCCATACCAACACCACGACCTGAGAAATCTGAAACGACATCTTTCGAAGAAAACCCTGGTTCAAAGATCAGTTGAATCACTTCTTTGTCACTTAGACCTTTTGATTTTTGAGGAAGTTTATTCCTAATAACCTCTGGATCTATTCCTTTGCCATCGTCAGCGATAGCAATGCTTATGGTGTTTGCATTCTCATAGCAATCAATAGTTATAGTTCCAAATTCTGGTTTTTGAATTGACTGTCTTTCCTCTGGGCTCTCTATGCCATGATCTACTGCATTTCTAAAAACATGGACTAAGGTATTAAAAAATGGTTTTAAGGGCTCTGAGTAAACTTTTATTTTATTTTTATTCAATTTTATAGGATTAAGTTTTTTACCAGTTTTTTCCGCCACAAGTGAAATCAAATCATCAAAATGAAAAAATAAATTATTGATATCTGTTTTTCTAAAATCATTGTCAAACTTTTCAATAGCCTCACTTATTTCAGGCTTTTTATTTAAAAATCTATAGTAATTTTCAATAACATTTATAGCTAAATTTACAGTTTTGTCAGAGTCATATAATTTGAATGTTTTAAATAGTTCCTGATTTTCATCTAAAAAACTATAGTATGATGTTTTGAGATCTGAAATTTTATTTAAAAACTCATCAATAATTTTATGTTTTTCATCGGTGATTTTAGCTTTTAATGGTTCTAATATTTGTTGGCAGTTTTTACATTCATCGACAACTTTTTTAACTGAAAATATACCAGCTTCTCCCTCTAAAGTGTGTAAAACTCTATAGGTCTCCTCAAGGTTAAAATTATCTTTTGATATATCAGACAACCATTGGATTTTCTCTTCAACTGAAGACAAAAAGTCTAAAAACTGATCTTTATTTTTAACGAGCTTAATCATCATTAGAGAGTTTTGTTTTTCAACTTCCATAGCTCTTTCAGCTTCTATCTGTTTTGTTTTATCTGTAGCGACCATCACTACTTGAAGTATTTTATTGTCATTATCTCTAATAGGGTAAAAATCTAAACTGATATGCCAACCTTGGCTGTGACGATAATCAGATGGACCAAGATCTTTTAAGCTTTCAAAAGGTAAGTTTTCTTGAAAACAGGCTTGAAGCCACATTTTTATGTGAGGAATTTCGTCTTCATTGAGATTCAATACCTCCCATATCATTTTATCTTGGGGATTAGACTCTAAAATAGACTCACAAGCTCGAGTGTAGATATCTCCACAAAGGCCATCTTTATTAAATGTTAAAAAGCCCTGACCTAAGCTATTCATTATAGCTTTTAAGGTCATGTTGGCTTGATTTAGGGCCTCGGTTCTCTCAGCCACCATTTTTTCAAGATTTTTAGAGTAATTTTCTATTTTTTGTTTTGCTTTTTTTAACTCTTCAATCACTTCCTCTTTAGCTTCAAGTTGTGCATGATATTTACTATGAAGAGTCTCCTCTAGAGTAACATCGTGAAGAATCAAAATCCATTGGCTAGCGCCAGAAGGATCCGTGAAAGGCTGAAGGGTCAACTGTATTTTTCCAACCTCTTGTGACTTTATAATAGTAAATTCAAGCTCAGTGTTTGGCACAGGAGAGGATTCACCTTTAGTTCCTTTAGGCATCGAAAACAAATCTTGATCATCAAATTTTATTAATTCATATACTTTTTTGCCCTTTAAAACACGCCTTACAGACAAACCGACTAAGCTTGCTGCAGCTTCGTTACAATAGGTGACAGTTTTGCTTTCATCAAAAACAAAGACACCATCTATTAAAGAGTCAAAAAAGCTATAATCCATTAAGCACCTTTAAGAAATTTAAAATATTTAGCCTCAATAACGTCCATTTCCATTTCTTCACCAGATTCGTCACACTTAACATCTTCAGGTGGGTTCAACTCACCATGGTTATAGTCTTTACCACTTTCAAACAACACCATTTTTTCAGCCCCTGATTCATCACAGTAATACGGAACATAAAATGATTCCACTTGTGCATTATTTGGTAAAAATCCTGCCACCATATTGATTTGGTCCACTATCACTTTTGGACATTTACTATAAGTAATCTGCGAACTCTCAGGCGCTGTTTTAATCCACTTTATCCACTCTCTAATTCCACAAGAATTAATCGCATCAATTCCCGATAGGTCTAAGTGAATTTTATCTGACTTTAACTCCGCACTTGAGAAGTTTGCATCCTCATCAATTTGTCCTGCCACTTCAATGATCTGTGTATCACCATCCATTGAAGATCCTAATTTCATATGACCCATTACTGACCCCCTTTATATTGAATTAAATGTATATTTTTAGGCAATTCTTCACGCTTTCTTGAACTCACACCAAGTGGTATGACACCCATAACTAGCGTTTTTTTATCTTCAAATACTGCAGCAAAATAACTTGTACATGCTTGCATGATCATATAAGTGCCAATTCCGGCACCAGTACTTGAAGTAAACTTTATAGAATCTCCCACACCTTTTTCATAAATAGATTTTACTCGCTTCATTAATGCCGAAACACTTAAGCTCCCAAACTGATCTTCACATCCAACAACAAGTCTATCATTGTGTTGTGCTATGAAAAGTTTTGCAGATTTTGGTTTGTTATACCTTCTAAAGGGCAATACTTTTAAAAGTTGCTTTCCAAACTTCGACAAAGGCGCATTGTAAACAGCGTTTGTATAAAGCTCATCTGCAATTAAACGAACACTTTGAATCGTAGACTTTTGACGAATGATTGTGGCTAAAAACTCCTCTAACTCATCTAAGTCCCTTGTTTTCGTTTCTTTATACGTAAATTCTTTTTCCCAAATAATATACTCAGAATCATCATGTACATCTGTTTCTAATGGAGAAAGTACAGATACCACGGGCTTGTTGAAAAAAGTGTCACTGTCTGAAAGCATTAAGGCTGAAGTGTTGAGTTCTGACTCAAACTTATTATTGCTTAATTGAACAACATGATGAAGTCCGTTGTCGGCCACAAGCTCTACAAGATATCCCATCTCGTTTTCATGGCTCACACCAATGCTTTTAGTATTTAAACTCGATAAGTTCAGATCTTCACAAATCTTAACAACATGACAACCACTCCACTTCGGAGAGATTATCTCATCAAACTCAATATTAGATTCCATATTTTTAACCGACGTCATCAAAATACACATCGGGTAAATTAAAAAAATAGTTAATTATTTTAAGCAGTTCGATACATTTTAAATGTTGTATTTCAGCATTATATCGTTATCTAAGATTTCATGTTGAGACAACTTCAGGTCTAATGTCTCACTTAAAGATGAAAACTCTAAATCTTTTGTCCAAGATAGACCTTTTCCTAAGACTTTTGAACCCACAAATAAATATAAAGTATTAAATGCTTTTTGACTGATAAATTTTGACAAGACTTTTGCCCCGCCTTCAATATACAAAGAGTAAATCTCATGTTGAAACAACTGTTGATGCAGATCTTGATAGCCATTATTGAAATCACAAAAAAGTATGTTTAAACCTAAAATGTTTTCTATGTTTTTATGTTTTGAATCCACCACAATATGAATATTCTGCTTTTGATTGCTTTGATATAAGTTGGAATTTTCAATAGATTTCAAGCTTTCAGCCTCTTGATCAAAGAGCACTACTTTATGATTTTTTTTATTCTGAAACTTTCCATGGCGAATATTTAAAGAGGGGTTGTCTTTTAGATAAGTTCCAAATCCCACAGCCGTGGCATCATACATACCTCGCAAGTCATGACTGTATTCTCTCGCTCTGGATGAGGTGATCCATTGACTTTCACCACTGGACATTGCGATTTGACCATCTATGGAGCTTGCCACTTTTAAAGCAATAAAACACTTGCTCTCCCGCATATTTAATAAAAAGCATTCGGCTAAGTTCTCAAGCTCTAAATTTAAACCCTCAATACATTTAACTTCAATGGCTGCATCTAAGAGAATTTGTAAGCCCTTACCTGCAACCAATGGATTTGGGTCTTTGAGTCCATAAACCACAGATGAAATTGGAAGTTGCGCTAAGGCTTTAGCACAGGAGGGTGTTCGCCCTTCGTGAGCACAAGGTTCTAAGGTGACATAGACATGTGCGCCCTTTAATTCTTCTGTATCTTTAATTTTTTTTAAGGCATCTAATTCTGCGTGATCTGAACCTAGTTTTTGGTGATAGCCTGAAGCTAAAAAATTACGATCTTTATCTAATATCACACAACCTACAGGGGGGTTGGGTGACACAAAGCCTATACCTTTTTTAGCCTCACTAATGGCTAATAACATAGCTTCTTTATCTGTCATTGGAGACATCACTTCATCCATGATTTCCAGTAATCCTGAACCTCAACTCCACTTAACATTTCGTCTCTGTGCAAAGGAAACCTTGTATCAATCATGACCGCATATTCATCAGTGTGAGTTTTACTTTTTGATTTCTCAATGGCTTTTGGATGAGGGCCATGAGGAAAACCAGCCGGATGAAAGCTCAACATTCCAGCATGTAAATTGTCACGACTAAAAAAGTCACCATCGTGATAAAAAAGGATCTCATCATAATCTATGTTTTGATGATAAAAAGGAACCTTTAAGGCATCGTCGTCTTCTTCTAAAGGGCGAGGTAAAAACGTACAAATCACAAAGTTTTTAGCCACAAATGTTGTATGAGCACTCGGCGGCAGGTGAGCTCTATGACTCATTAAAGGCATCATATTGTCCATATGAAGTGTGTAAGGGAACAAATCGCCCTTCCACCCTACAACATCCGCAAAAGCACACTCTGCATACTTATAAGTTGTGTGCTCTCCCAAGTGTTGAATGCGAATTTTTTTAACCTCTATGTTTTTTTCACTTAATGTGGAATGAAGTTTTTCAAGGTCTGGCCTGCCAAGTGTTTGCATATCGTAAACGGCGTGTCGGCCTGCTATGCCTCGGTCCGGCTCTATGTAATGGCTGTTTTTGTTTTCAATGTACAAAAACTGAGTGCTCTCATTTGGAACAATTAAATAAGCCACACACTTTGGAATAACCACGTACTCACCAGGAGTGTAAGAAAGCTCTCCGTACTCAGTCAGCACAGAGCCTTTACCTTTGTGACAAAATAATACCACATCACCATCAGCATTTCGAATCGCAGCCTCGGGAGTGTCTTGCACCCACCACATACCTACTTCAGTGTCGTTGTTAAAAAACATACGCTGCATATGAGTGACAGGCTTTAGTTCAACTAAGTCATATAGTCTTGGCTTTAGGTCGCCTTCAATATCCACCCAACGGGTGCTGGGTTTTTTACGAATAAGGTGTGAAACCGGTCCATAAAAACCTAAATGACCCTGTTCTTCTTCATACAACCCCTCAGGAATTCCTTTATGAGCTTGTCTGGTTGGTTTACCTTGCCAATAGTGATGCATAATAAAACCTCTTATTAATCTAAGTAGCCTCTAGCTTTTTGGTCTCTTTCAATGGCGTCAAAAAGGGCTTGGAAGTTTCCTTCACCAAAACCATAGTGGTTTTTTCTTTGAATCACTTCAAAAAAGATTGGACCAATAAGGTTTTTGGTAAAAATTTGCAGCAAGTAGCCTTCATCGTCTCCATCAACTAAAATTTTAAGCTCTCGCAACACTTCAATGTCTTCTGTCACATTGGGAACACGTTCATTGATCATGTCGTAGTAGCTGTCTGGAGTGTCTAAAAACTCAATGCCTTGTTTTTTCATCTGGCGAACAGTTTCAATAATGTCATCTGTAGCAAGAGCCACGTGCTGAATGCCTGAACCATGATACTCATCTAGGTACTCTTGAATTTGAGATTTACCTTCTGTGGGCTCGTTAATAGGAATCACAATTTTTTGACAAGGTGATTTCATCACTTTTGAATTAAGACCTGTCTTTTGCCCTTTAATGTCAAAAAATCTGACTTCTTTAAAGTTAAAGATACCTTCATAAAAATCACACCAAGTTTTCATTTCACCTTTAGGCACATTGTTTGTCATGTGGTCAATGTACTTAAAACCAAAACCATCGGCTTTAGGTTCGTTTTCAAAAAACATGAAATCTTCAGAGTAAGAATTTAACTTTTCGTACTTATCAACAAAGTAAACAGCCGAGTCACCAATACCATAAACTGTGGCAAAACTATGACTTTGCTCATCGGTGCAAGGCTTGGCCCCTCTTTTTACACTTTCATTAAAGGCATGTTTAGCGTCTTTTACTCTAAAGCCTGCAGCACAAATCGATGGACCATGAGATTCATAAAACTTTTGAGCAAAAGAACCTGGCTCTTTATTTAAAATAAACTGCACTTTGCCCTGGCGGTACAAAAACACATTTTTACTTTTGTGCTTAGCGATCATTTTAAACCCAAGTCTATAAAACAGTCTCTCCATTTCATCTGGATCTGGAGCTGCAAATTCTAAAAACTCTGTGCCATCTAAACCGATGGGGTTTTCCCAAGTCTCTCTGTTATGATCAAAATTTTGAATATTAGTCTTCGGTGTTGAAGTAGTCATTGTCTCCATCCTTCCCTCCTACAGTAAGGTTAAAACTCTAAAATACTACTGTTCAGAAGCAATAAGTTCAATTTATTATCGCCCAGCCTGTACAGAGACAAATTTACATGAAAAAAACTCAAAGTAAAGCATAAGTCTGACCACATATTCATTACAAAAAACACTGTATTTTTAAATATTTATATCTTCTTTACAGGACATAACGACTCAGTTTATATAAGCCTACATATGTTTAGTGTGATCCTTCCAACTTACAACCGGTGGGAACAGCTGCAATCGGCTGTTCAAAGTGTACAGGCGCAAACCAAAGCCTGTTGGGAGCTTATCGTTGTTGACGATGGTTCAACGGATCAAACCCAGTATTGGCAACCGACTCAATCAAATATAAAAATTTATCATTTGAACCAAAATCAAGGCCCAGCAAGTGCTCGAAATTATGGAATCAAAAAGGCAAAGCATGAGTGGATTTGTTTTTTAGACTCCGATGACCTTTGGCTTCCCAACAAGCTGGAGCAGTTTCAACAGTTTATTGAAAACGCTGAGTACAAGGTTTTTCAATCACAAGACATTTGGTTTAAAAACCACCAACGCCACTACCCTAAAAAAAAGCATTTAAAACAAAAAGGTGACATTTTTGAAATGGCCACAAAGCTATGCCCAGTAAGTATGTCATCGGCTTGTGTGCATAAAGAGGTATTTACCACTGTTGGGCTTTTCAATGAACAATACCCAGTGTGTGAAGACTATGACTTTTGGCTTCGAGTAGCGACAAAATATCATTTTGGCTTAATTGATAAAGAACTTGTGGTTTTAAATTCAGGACATTCTGATCAAGTCTCTAAGAGAGAATACATTTTTGATGAGTGGAGAATTAAGTCTTTATTAAACATTGTTAAAAATTTTGATCTGTCTGAAAAACAAAAGGAACTCACAAACAAAAGAATTTTTGAAGTCTATCAAATTTTAAAAAAAGGCTATGTTAAATACAACAAGAACAAACATATAGTAGAATTGGATAGAATGTTGAATTTTTAGAACGCTAAGGCGAAAGAAAAATTGTAGTAAAAAACTTTAAACATTTAATATCAAACTTAGTCGTACGAATAACTAGATAATCAGCCCCATCAATATTTACAAATGACTTAAGGAACTTTAAATTCTAGCAATTGAACAATAAAGCTACTAGTTTGTTTTTTCATAATTATTTTATAGTCTGCTTTCCATGCTTGGCTCTGAGGCCATAAGCTCTTCTAAATAGGCTTTCACATGTTCATAAAATTTCATCACCATGGGATCTGTTTTTATGGAGCTGGCCGACCAGTCCTCAATATACAAAGACTTCGGGTCTTTCACTCGGCTAAGTGCTACGTAGGCCTGTCCTGGTTCCCATAAGGATTTTAAATTTATAATGGCACCATCTAATGTCATACCTTGAGCTTTATGAATGGTGGTGGAGTAAGCTAAAGAAAGCGGGTAGTTCGTAACACTGGCGACGGGCTCTCCTTCTGCATCTAACAAAGAAAAAGTCATAGGCTCTACTTTAACAAGGGCGTTACTTTCTTTTAATCGTACAAATATATGATCATCTTTGAACTCTTCCACCCACCCCGTGGTGCCATTGACCCATCTTCCAATGGGGTCATTGCTTCTTAACATTACTAAGGCTTGTTGTTTTAACTCAATTTTTTCAGCTAGGGGTGAGTGCTTTTTTAACTGCTGAATAGCCCATTCTTTGCCCCAAAAAATGGAAGGAAAAACCTTAAGCTCACTCTCCAATTCGTCTAATCTTTTTTTATTGTAAGTTTCGGTTTGATAACGCCTAGGATACAATCTTGTGACATTTTTTAACTCAGACTTTGGATTTTTTTTGCGTTGATTTAAAAAATCACTGACAAGATTTGTAACTTCTCCCCTTCGTACATAATTTAAAACAGTTAAAAAGTCTTCGTTGTTGGTTCTTAAGTTTTTTGTAAGTTGAAATGGAATAAAGTTTGTGTGTTTCCAAGTTCGTTGAATAAAAGCCCAATTCTTTTTTAAAGGGTTGCCGCCAACTTCTACCGGTGGCAACTGTGCAAAGTCTCCGACGGCAATCACTTGCAAGCCTCCCCAAGGCTCATCTTTCCCTCGGGCCATGCGAGCAATCTCTTCGGCCACCATAAAAGTAGTGCCTGAGATCATAGAGATCTCATCAATAATCACCCCTTTAACCTCTTGCAGACGCTTGATCACACGGCGGTCTTTTAAGGCTCTTTCAATAGTTTGTTCAGGACCGCCCTCCATAATTCCAAGACCAAAAAAACTATGAAAAGTGCGCCCACCGACAAGAACTGCGGCCGCACCCGTGCTCGCCAAAATTGGAAACTCTTTTGAGCTTTTGTCTTTCATAAACTCTCGAATTAAAAAGCTTTTTCCACTTCCCGCCTCACCGGTGAGAAATACATTTTCGCCAGTGCTCATAAAATTGTAGGCAATTTGTTGTTGAGGCGTGAGTGCCATAAAAAGTCCTTTGTACTCTTGAAAGATATCCCCTATACTGGTTGGCCATCTTTCCACAGATTCCACAGCAGAGCAATGGATGACAAAAAAGAAAGGAAGAATTTGATGTCAATTTTTAAAAATCCACAACAAAATCCAAATCACTCCACAGTTATGGACATTCCCGTTGACGAAGTGCAAGAGTCTAAAGACCAACTTTTCTTGGTTGACGTTAGACGCCCTGATGAGCTCACTGGTGAGCTGGGCCATATTCAAGGAGTTAAACACATTGTTTTGGACGAACTTCCTCAAAAGATTGACGAGCTTCCCAAAGATCAAACCATTGTTTTTGTATGCCGAAGTGGAGCAAGATCTGGACACGCCACAGAGTTTGCAAAAGAAAGTGGTTTTTCTGAAGTCTACAACATGCTCGGTGGAATGATTGCATGGAATGAAAAAAACTATCCAGTAGAAAAGGAGTAAAATTTGAGTCTACATCCTGGTGTTTTTGTAAATAGAACTTTAAACATGAAACGCATCAACTACATTGGTCTTGATATGGACCACACACTGATTCGTTATAAAACTTCGAACTTTGAAAAGTTAGCTCACAACGTGATGCTTAAGAAACTCGTTGAGCAGCAGGGCTATCCCGAGTCTGTTTTAAAATTAAAATTTGATTACTCAAGAGCTATTAGAGGTCTTGTCATTGATAAAAACAAAGGCAATGTAATTAAGCTATCTCGTCACGCAGCCATCAGAGCAAGTTATCATGGACTGAATCGTATTGATTATAAAAAACAAAAAACACTTTATAAAAGTACTTATATCGATTTAGGTGACTCCAACTATGACCCAGTCGATACATCCTTTTCTATTTCTTTTGCCACTTTGTTTGCTCAACTTGTAGATTTAAAAGACCATTCTGAAAATCATACGCTACCAGACTATGCCACAATGGCCACAGATCTTGCTGTAGTGCTGGATCAAGCTCACCGTGACGGCAGTATTAAAGATGTCATTCGAAACAACATTGAAGATTATATTATTAAAGACCAAGAAATTGTTGATGGCCTTGAAAGATTTAAAAAACACGACAAAAAAGTATTTATCGCGACCAACTCTGACTACGCATACACAAAACTTCTTTTAGACTATGCCATCACTCCCCTTCTTAAAGAACATGATCACTGGAGTGATGTGTTTGAATTTACAATCACACTGGCGCAAAAACCAAAGTTTTTCACAGACAACACTCCATTTTTAAAAGTAAACCCTGATGACGGCTCTATGACTAATGTGACTGGTAAGGTTGAAAAGGGTGGCATCTATCAAGGGGGCTGTGCCAACAGATTGACCTCTGATTTAAACTTAGATGCCGATGAAATTTTGTATATTGGTGATCATATCTATGGCGATATTTTAAGATTGAAAAAAGACTGTGCCTGGCGAACCGCTCTTGTTGTGGAAGAACTCCGTGAAGAAGTTGATCAGTTTCAAAAGGCACAAACAACAACAGAAAAAATTAATCATCTCATGGCTGAGAAAGTGCCCATAGAAAGAAAGCTTGATGATCTTATTTCTGATCAGATCGAAAATGACCATCAAAACCATAAAGACAAAATCAAAAAGTTGACGGAAGACATTCAAGAGATTGATAAATCTTTAAGCCCACTGATTAAAGAGCACGATCAGTTTTTTAACCCCTACTGGGGCGAAGTGTTTCGTGCGGGCATTGAGGAAAGCTATTTTGCTTATCAAGTGGAGCGATTTGCTTGTATCTACATGGCAAGCCTTGGTGACCTATTTAAACAAAACCCTCGCACGTACTTTCGTTCTCACCGTAAGAGTATGGCTCATGAGGTTTAATCCCTCGTTTTTTATAAGTAAAGCCGCATAAATTGGGTTCTGTGCACAAAATACTCAGACAAGCGGTGCTCGGGCTTTGCCCTTGCGCTCCGAACTCGCATTTTGCACACAGAACCCAATTTATGCTCTTTCTTACAGTCTTGGCACTCAGTTTTTTCCCCTATCATTTTTTGATATAGATTATTAAATATATAAAAAAGCCAAGCTTTGGTTTTATGAACACTTCCCCAACTTAATATGAGGACTTTCTTAATTTGTTCTTCTAACGAGATGAGCTTTCTCGGCAGACTTTTAAGAATGTGTTCAAAAAACGAGTTCGGAGCGCAAGGGCGAAAGCCCGAGCACCGCTTGTCTGAGCTTTTTTGAACACATTCTTAAAAGTCTGCCGAGAAAGCGGCATCCAAGCACAAATCCAGCTGAATCGATCTGAATAAAATAAACGCTCCGCATTAAGAAATAAAATGACACTCGTTTGTTTTTGGATTAATTTGCAGATGTCTGAGCACTGAACTCAGTGACTCGCTGAAGACGCCAACTTTAGAATATAGGACTTGATCCATGGGACAAGCACCGCTTAACAATCAAAAATACCTCATTGTAGGTGACGGCCGACTTTCTCGGCACCTATCGCATTACTTTAAGCTTTCAAATATTTCCTTTAAAACTTGGTCTCGTAAAAAAAATAATTATGAACAGCTTCAGCATTATCTTCAAGACAACCCGGTTGTTTTATTGGCCATTCAAGATAAAGCGATTTTAGAGTTTTACAAAGCATATCTTAAAGACATGGACCTCACAGTTGTGCACTTTAGTGGGGCTCTTCATTTTTCAGAAATTTATGGTTTTCATCCACTGATGACTTTTTCAGAGACACTTTACTCTTTGGAAACCTATCAATCCATCAGCTTTATCAGCACCCCTTCAGAGCCAAGTTTTGAAAGTGTTTTTCCAAATCTTACAAATCCAAACTTTAAAATACCGACAGAAAAAAAAGCCCTTTATCACAGCTACTGTGTGGTGGCCGGAAATTTTAGCAACATTTTATGGAAAGCGGTTTCTGAAAGATTTCAAACCCAATTGCAATTGCCGCAAACAGTTTTAATGCCCTATTTGCAGGCGGTGTTTGAAAATATTAAAAATGATCCCACAGGATCACTGACAGGCCCCTTGGCTAGAGAGGACCATCACACCATTGAGAAAAACTTAGAGAGCTTAAGTGGTGATGCTCTTAAGTCGATTTATTTGAGTTTTTATGAATTTTATCAAAATGAAAAAAAGGAGACTCCTCGTGAGCATCTTGAACTTTAAAACTAAAAAACAAAATGGCCATAAACTGAGTATGCTCACATGCTACGATTTTTGGTCCGCACAGCTTTTAAACGACACCAATGTGGATGCTCTTTTGGTTGGTGACTCTTTAGCCATGGTCATGCATGGGCACAACAGCACAATCCCTGCCGACTGTGAACTTATGGCTTTACATATACAGTCCGTGAAAAAAGGAGCGCCCAAAAAATTTGTTGTGGGAGATATGCCGTTTTTATCTAACCGCAAAGACTTAAAAACCAATATGGACAACGTGGAAACCATTATGAGAGCCGGGGCTGAGGCCATAAAAATTGAGGGAGCCCTAGGAAACCTAGAGCTGATTCAACATTGTGTGAATTCCGGCGTTCCAGTGATGGGGCACCTTGGGTTAACACCTCAGTTTGTTCATCAATTGGGAGGCTTCAAAGTTCAAGGCAAAGAAAAAGACAAGGCGGAACTGATCTACAACCAAGCTTTAATGATGCAAGAGAGTGGATGTTTTTCTCTAGTGCTTGAATGTGTTCCCACTCAACTTGCAGAACGGATCACTAAAGATCTTGCGATCCCCACTATTGGAATCGGTGCTGGCCCTCACACTGATGGGCAGATTCTGGTTTTACAAGACATGCTGGGCATGAACACTGAATTTAAGCCTAAGTTTGTCAGACAGTTTATTCAAGGTCATGAAATTATAAAAAAAGCCTGCAACGAATATGTTGAGGCTGTTGAAAGTGGCGATTTTCCAAACATTAACGAAAGTTACGAAGTATGATGGTATTTAACGATATAAACGAGTTTAAACAATGGCGGCTTGAGCAAATGGGCCTTATTGGGTTTGTTCCCACCATGGGTGCGCTTCACAAAGGACACTTTGAATTGGTTCAAACAAGTCTGAATGAAGCCGACATCACCATTGTGAGTATTTTTGTCAACCCCACTCAGTTTGACAACAAAGAGGACCTGGCTAACTACCCGAACTCCCTTGGTGACGACCTCAATGCTTTAGAGGATATGGGTGTGAGTGCGGTGTTCTTACCCAACTACGAAATGCTCTACCCTGATGACTTTAAATATAAAGTGACCGAGACCGAATTGAGTCAAAAATTTTGTGGGGCCAGTCGCCCTGGGCACTTTGATGGAGTTCTCACTGTTGTTTTAAAACTTTTTAATATTTGTATTCCTCATAATGTTTATTTTGGAGAAAAAGACTTTCAACAAATGACTCTGATTGAGGGAATGATTGAAGCTTTGTTTTTACCAATCACCTTAGTGCCCGTGCCGACAGTGAGAGAGGAGTCGGGTCTTGCTCTGAGCTCTAGAAACCAAAGACTTAACTCTGAACAAAAACAATTGGCACCTAAACTTAATGAAGTTCTTAAAAATGCCAGCGACGCTGAGCAAGCCCAACAACAGCTCACCGAACTTGGTTTTAATGTGGACTATGTTGAAGACTGGAACCATCGAAGACTGGCTGCCGCTTGGCTAGGTGATGTGAGGTTAATTGATAATGTTGAAGTCTAATATTCTTTTTATGTTAACCGGCTCTATTGCCTGCTTTAAAGCCTGTGAGTTGATCTCAAAACTGGTGAAAAACGGTCATAAAGTAAAATGTGTCGCCACTCCCTCAGCACTTAAGTTTATTGGCACGGCCACACTTGAAGGGCTGACCGGGCAACCGGTGGCCACCGACACATTTGAAGAGGGCCATTTGATGGACAATATCCATCTGGCAAGAAACGCCGACATGGTGATTACATGTCCAACAACTGCAAAGTCTATAAACAATTGGGCTAATGGCACAGGAAGTGACTTGGCTTCTAGTTTATTTTTAGCTTTTGATCGCCCTCAAGACTTTTACATTGTTCCAGCTATGAACAGCAAAATGTATGAACATCTGACCACTCAAAGTTCGTTGAAAAAGCTTATGGATTTTGGCTATCAAGTTCTTTCCACGCAAACAGGAGAGCTTGCCTGTGGAGAATATGGCTCGGGAAGAATGCTAGAAGTGGAAAGCATTTATAACTTTATCTTTAAGCCTCAAACAAAAAAGAAGGTTTTAATCACAGCCGGTGGCACCTCTGAGCCTATTGATGGCGTAAGATCTATCACAAACACCTCTACAGGCAATACGGCTTTAAAGCTGGCTCAGAGCCTACAAGCTAAGGGTTATGAAGTAACGTACTTACGAGCAAAATTTGCTCAAGCGCTTAAGATGGCTAAAAATTATGAATTCACAAGCTTTAAATCTTTAGAAAGTCTGTTGTTTGGTTTACTTAAAAATGAAAAGTTTGATGTTATCTATCATGCAGCCGCGGTCAGTGATTACTCTGTGAGTTTTATTAACTCTCTACCGACTAATGAGAGCATAAAAATCAACTCCGATGAAGAGCAAATTGACCTGACACTGACTAAAAACCCTAAGCTGATTCAAAGCCTAAAAGCCTTAAGTCCACACTCCACCATTGTGGGATTTAAATTGACCAAAACTTTATTGGACAGCGAAAGAAAAGAAGCTGTGAAAAAACTTTGCCCTTATGTGGACTACATTGTTCATAACGACATGCTAGAAATAGAAGCTGGTCAACATCAGTTCAATTTGTACAACAACCAATTAGAGCCTTTAGCCGAGGCGGTTCAGGCCATAGAAGAAATTCCTAACTTTATAAAACCTATTAATCAGGAGAACACTCATGATCTTATGTCTTGATGTGGGAAACTCGCAAATTTATGGCGGTGTTTTTACCAAAGACCAACTTATGTTTCGTTTTAGAAAGAACTCTAAGGGAGGTTTTTCTTCCGATGAATTTGGAATCTTTTTACGTTCTGTTTTAAGAGAAAACGGCATTAACCCCGATCATATTCATCAAATAGCACTTTGTTCTGTGGTTCCAGAGGTTATCCATTCAATTCGAAACTGTTGCTTGAAGTACTTTAATAAGTCCCCATTTATTTTACAAGCTGGGGTAAAAACCGGGTTGAAAATTAAATACAAAAACCCCTTAGAGGTGGGCTCAGACCGCATCGCCAATGCCATTGCGGCCTCTCACCTCTATCCGGATAAAGACATTATTATTATAGATTTTGGCACGGCGACAACTTTTTGTGTTTTAAGTAAAAACAAAGAGTACTTAGGGGGCACCATATTGGCCGGCCTTCGCATCTCTATGGAAGCCCTAGAAACTAGAACCTCGAAGCTACCATCCGTTGAGATTGTAGTGCCTGAGAGATGTGTGGGAAAGACCACGGTTGAAGGCATTCAATCTGGACTTTACTTCGGGACCCTTGGAATGATTAAAGAGATCAAAAGGCGAATTATTAAAGAAGAGTTTAATGGCAACACCCCTCAAGTCATTGGTACAGGCGGTTTTGCCAGCCTTTTTAAAGAAGAAGACATATTTGACATTGAAAGCCCTGACCTTGTTTTGCAAGGCTTACACCTTTCATTAATGATGAATGTTTGAAAATATTTAAATTTTAACACATTTACCCAGCTAACTGGATTTA
The DNA here is from genome assembly GCA_022450595.1 of Bdellovibrionales bacterium. Classification (GTDB taxonomy): domain Bacteria; phylum Bdellovibrionota; class Bdellovibrionia; order Bdellovibrionales; family UBA1609; genus JAKUPT01. Next base: position 22,754 of record JAKUPT010000023.1, on the reverse strand, counting down.
ATTTAACTTATGCAGTATAACTATTGGAGGAAACAATGAGACTGAATCTGCTAAAATCTAAAATTCATCGTGCAGTAGTAACAGATGCGGACTTAAATTACGAAGGCTCTGTATCTATAGATCCAACACTTATTGATGCCGCTCATCTTTTTGAGTTTGAAAAAGTTGATATATACAACTGTAACAACGGAGCTAGGTTTTCCACTTATGTAATTCCTGGCAAAAAAGGCGAAATTTGCTTAAATGGAGCCGCGGCAAGACACGTACAACCCGGAGACCTTGTCATTATTTGTTGTTATGCAGATTTTGAATTAGAAGAAGCAAAAAACCACCAACCACAATTAATTTTTGTGGGGGAAAATAATGAGATTAAAAGTATTAATCAAACTAAGTAGCTTAATTTTTGTTCTGTCCTGTGCGGAGAGAGGTCCTAATAATATGGACTCCACACAGGAAGAGAACACTACCACTGTTGCCACACAAGACAGCAGCCTGTACACAGAGTACGATTGCACCTCTTTTCCACGATATGATTGGATTGGTGATCCACAAAAAAACAAAGCCTTTTTAAAAATGGCCATCACCAAAATTCATCAATTAAATATTGCAGGAATGTATCACGGCCAGGACTTAGCAAAAAATCAGTGTAAGGTGTCTATTCAAACTGATTCAAATAGATTGAATATTGAAACACAAAACACATCAGCTGTAGAATTAGATATTCAAAAAAACTATAAAATACAGGGTTTTAGCTGCACGGACTCCCGTATTAGATATGACCTGACTTATGAAAATACCACTTTTGGAACCACAGAGTATTTAAGCCTCGCTTTTTCACCCGAGACACAGTTATTAAAAGAGGTCTTTATAGATACACACAGCATTGGTTTAAACAGTAGTAGATTTGAGTGTGGATCTTTAAAACAAATGAGTCTTTAGTCCATCAATTCCTAAATGAAATGACTCCATCAATAGCAGCCTTTGGCTGTGTGATTTTAGTGACCGGATCTTGAATAAGCTCTTGCCAGTACAAAATAGAACTCAAGTTTTGAGGTTTTAAAAGAAAGTTTTGATGTAGTTTTTTTTCAATAATTTTTAAAGAGCTAAGGTTATATTCAACATATTTAAAATTTAATTTTGCCAATTGCAATTTTCCCTTTGATTCATCCATGGACTTTAAAACCTTTAATAGCTGCTGAATGTTACAAATCTTTACGAAGACAAGTTTTGGTGTGTTGTAAAGATACTGCATGGCTTTTTTAAGTTTTGGATAAGTACACTGAAACAAAAAGACCTGCTTATTCCTTGAAACCTTCTGATTCAGATTAAAGACCCAGCCTTTTATTAAATCATAATTTTTATTATTTATTTTTATTTGTGCTTTAGTGGAGTTGATAGGCAAAAAGTCTTGCCAACTTAAAGGTAATGACGTGTTAAATTCATAAGCTGTTGGAAGCAATTCTTGGCTCAAATCCAAATTTAAAACCACCTGTGACTGTTGTTGAGAGTAGAACCTCATCCAAGTCGTAATGGTTTTAATTTGTGAAGCTAGATTTAGTTTTAAAAATGAGTCTTTTATGGCTAGGGCCTTTATGGTGTTTAAAGAAGAGGCTAAATCCCCTCTTTTAATAAAATAATCAAACATAAGTTTTTGCTTTAAAGAAGACTCTTGATAACTCTTAAATAAATATTCAGAGATGTACTGAGCTAAGGCTTGATGAAACTCTTTAGGCGCATCGGCAAGGTTCTCAATCACTTTGTGCTGACAACCGTCACAATGAGAGGCCGCTTGAAGATAATCAGTCAGTTTTTTTAAATCACTTTTTTCATCCAACATTATTTTTTTTAAAAACAAAAGATAACTTTTTTCAATCCATGTGATGGGCTTAGATCTAAAAAAATTAAAGTGAAGCAGTTGATCTAAGACCTGTGCTTCTATTTTCTTTGATGAAGTGTATTTGGGCTTTCTAATGGGAAACTTATAGGGTGTTCGTTTGGACTCAAAAAACCAGTGCTTACTCAAGGAATTAACGGCTTTGATCAGCTTAATTTCACTATAATCATAGTGCTCAGTTGAAAATTTTAAGTCATTGCAGTGATTGACTTTTTTCTGGGATTTTACATCAAAAATGATAATATTTCTAATCGTATTGGAATTAATACAATTATCCTGCTTGAGACTTCCCAATAAGACCCATGAAAATAAAGCTGCTGTTATTAGAGTAAAAATGACCAGTGACTTCCCCAACATAGCCTATTTACTTAGCAGCTTTAGTGCCAACTAAATGGTGTCCTTAAGTGGTAAGCCTGAGCGCCCAACATGGGAAGGCAGTGATCTATCAAGCTTTTTTTCGATCCATCTTTTAATTTCAATTAAAGACTGAATGTCCACACCTGTTTTAATGCCCATGCCCTCTAACATATAAATAAGGTCTTCGGTGGCAAGGTTTCCTGATGCTCCTAAAGCATACGGGCAGCCTCCAAGTCCACCAATGCTAGAGTCATAAGTTTTGATTCCATAGTTTAAACTGGCATAAACATTTGCAAGTGCAGTGCCTCGAGTGTCATGAAAATGCATGGCTACTTTTTTAAAATCGACCTTTCCTTGTAGCCCCTCTAAAAAGGCATTTACTTGTTTAGGAGTGGCCACACCAATAGTGTCGCCAATAGAAACTTCATAGACTCCAAGCTCTAACATTTTTTGTATTAATGGATAAACTTTTTGACGCTTTACTTTGCCTTCATAAGGACATCCAAAGGCTGTACTTAAATAGCCTCTGACTCGAATCTTATTCTTTTTGGCAAGCTTCATGACTTTTTCAAAACGATCAAAAGACTCAGCAATAGAACAATTAATATTTTTTTTAGAGAAGCTTTCGCTGCTGGCTCCAAAAATGGCAATTTCTTTTATTCCTGTTTTTAAGGCATCTTCCATACCACGGACATTGGGAACTAGGGCTGAGTATTTCACCGAATCTTTAACTTTATGATCCGCTTTTGCTTTTAAGGCCTTTTTTACCAGCTTGTCACTACCTGCCATTTGAGGCACCCATTTTGGAGATACAAAAGCCCCCACCTCAATATGTTGCAGCCCAGTGTTTGATAGCTTTTGTATGAATTGCCATCTAGTTTTAATGTCTAAGGGTGTGTCTTCATTTTGAAGTCCATCTCGGGCTCCAACCTCTACAACTTTGACTTTCATTTATGACTCTTCCTTGATTTTTACCAACACTTGATCTTTGCTTACCTGATCGTTAACAGCACAGTTAAGCACCTCGATCGTACCGCTGATTTTTGCTTCTAGGTTGTATTCCATTTTCATAGCTTCCATAACCACAACCACATCTCCAGCTTGAACAGTATCGCCTTTTTTAAATCCTAACTTTAAAATTTTTCCTGGCATAGGAGCAAGAATATCTTCTGGGTTTAAATCCTTTTGAGAGGACTTTCGAGAGCTTCTTTTTTCTAATTCATAACAAAAAGTTTTTCCCTTATAATAAAACCACAATTGACCATTTATCTTTTCGGCCAACACTTGAATATTTTCACCTTCAAAATCTAAATTAAGTTTCTGCATCAGCTCTCCCCCCATGTAGAAGTCCAAGGACTGGGATGATGGTGGTCTGTGCCTGATTGATTGTCTTTGATCTTTTTAGCGATCTGCTTTGCGATAAGTACATCATCTTCAGAAAACTCTTTGGCTTCTAAACCTTTTGGAAAATAAGTGTCTATAAATCGTGTGGTCATTGTGCCATTAACAAACTCAGGATGAGACAACAGTTCAATCAAATAAGGTATGTTAGTTTTAACCCCAAACACGACTGTTTCTTTTAAGGTGTGAATCATTTTTTGAATAGCTCTTGGTCTGGTTTCATCCCAGACAATGACTTTTGCCAACATGGGGTCATAATAAGAGGTGACTTCATCATTTATTTCAAAGCCCACATCAAAACGTCTTCCCGGAGCATCGGGCCAGTAAAGATATCCCAAGCGACCTGTGCTCGGAACTCCTTGATTGTAAGCGTCTTCTGCGTATAGGCGGCACTCAATGCTATGTCCACGAGGTTTTAAATCCTCTTGCTTCCAAGTTACAGCCTTGTTTTGAGCCGTCAAAATTTGAGCTTTTACGAGATCCACTCCTAACACAAGCTCAGTGACAGGATGCTCAACTTGCAATCGCGTGTTCATCTCTAAAAAATAAAACTCACCTTTTTCATATAAAAACTCTACTGTTCCAGCGCCTTTGTAGCCAGACTGCTTGGCGATCTTCACAGCTGTGTTACAGATTTCTTGCCTTGTATTTTCATCTAAAGTGGCACTAACGGCCTCTTCAATCACCTTTTGATGGCGTCTTTGCACAGAGCACTCTCTGTCATACAAATGAAATACCTCACCCTTAGCATCAGCAAAAATTTGAACTTCAATATGTTTTGATTCATTTAAATATTTCTCTAAAAACACTTGGGCAGAACCAAAGCTATTGAGTCCTTCTCTTTGTGCTGACTCCAGTGCTGATTCAAATTGACCTTCCTCGTAGACAACTCGAAGACCTCGTCCTCCACCACCGGCTGCGGCTTTTACCATTAATGGGTAACCAATTTGGCTGGCTTGTTTTTTTAAATTCTCAAAGCTTTGATCATCACCCTGATACCCCGGTATAACCGGGCCTCCCGCGGTTTTCACTAACTGCTTTGCCGAAATTTTGTCTCCAAACAGTTCAATGCATTCAGCACTTGGCCCAACAAAAATCAAACGATTATTTTCGCAAGCCCTTGCAAACTCAGCATTCTCAGATAAAAAGCCAAAGCCTGGATGAATGGCATCGGCACCAGCAGCTAAGGCACCATCGATATTAGCTTGGATATTTAAATAGCTTTCTTGAACAGAGGCTGGCCCTATGCAAATGCATTGGTCAGCTATACGATAAGCCTTCGTCGACATATCGGCTTCAGAGTGAAGAAGTACTGTTTCAAGTCCCATCTCCTGACAGGCTCTAATAATACGAACGGCGACTTCGCCTCTGTTGGCTATAGCTACTTTTTCAATCATTTTTTGGCCTTATTTAAAAAGTTTTTTAATCTTGTCTGTGCATCCTCACTGACTCGTCTTTCAGAAATCACCTTAGTTGTCAGTGGAGTTACTTGCTGCAAGTCACTCATTTGGTTTATATCGTTAAGTAGTTTTTTTGTGGCTTTAACAGCTGGTAAGCTCAAAGTTTTAAAATGCTTTATTAATTCATCAATGTGCTGTTGGATCTCATCCATTCGCCCAACTGAATCTACCAGCCCAACCTCACTAGCCTGTTTGGCTGAAAACACTTCACCGCTCATCATTAACTGCTTAGCATCTTTTAAATTCAAACGTTTTAAACAAAAAGGACTAATGACGGCAGGAACTAAACCAAGCCTGACTTCAGTGAATCCAAATTTTGTCTGTTCATCGGAGTATACATAATCACTGACTCCTAAAAGCCCTAAGGCTCCACCCATCACATGACCTTGCACGTAACAAATCACTGGCACATTAATGGCTTCCAAGGCTTCAAACATTTTGTGCAGTTTATGAGAGTCTTCCAAGTTTTCATCAAAGTTATAGTTAACCATAGACTGCATCCATCCAAGGTCAGCGCCGGCACAAAAACTCTTGCCTTTGCCTCTTAGCAATACAACGGCCACTTCAGAGTCCTTGGCTGCCTTTTCAAAGGCTTGGGTCAATTCTTCAATCATTTCGGGATTAAAAGCATTGCGCTTTTCTTCTCGACTTAACTCAATTGAGCAGACTTGCTTATGAATGTTAAATTCTACAAAAGACATTCCGACCCTCCATTTACATTCTAAAAACACCCTTGCGTATTTCTTCCCAGGGTTTATTAAAACTGGCTTGTAAACCAAGGGCTAAAACTTTGCGGGTGTCTTTTGGATCAATGATACCATCATCCCATAAGCGGGCCGATGAGTAGTATGCCGAGCTTTCACTAGCATACTTATCAAGAAATGGTTGCTTAAACTCTTGCTCTTGCTCTGCAGTCATTGATTGACCTTTTGCAGCCATTTGATCTTTTTTAACTGTTAACAACACATTTGCTGCCTGCTCCCCACCCATCACTGAAATTCTGGCGTTTGGCCACATCCATAACTGTCTTGGTTGAAAGGCACGACCACACATACCGTAGTTGCCAGCACCATAAGAGCCTCCAATAACTACGGTAAACTTTGGAACTCTGGTATTACTCACAGCCATCACCATCTTGGCCCCATGCTTAGCCATCCCTTCATTTTCATAATACTTACCGACCATAAAGCCTGTGATGTTTTGCAAAAACACAAGGGGGATATTTCGTTGATCACAAAGCTCAACAAAGTGTGCAGCCTTTAAAGCACTTTCACTAAAAAGCACTCCGTTGTTGGCAATAATTCCTACTGGGTAACCCCAAATGTGAGCAAAGCCCGTCACTAGAGTTTTGCCATAGTTGGCTTTGAATTCGTGAAACTTAGAACCATCAACAATGCGAGCAATCACCTCTTTCACATCAAATGGCTGACGAGAGTCTTTAGGAATCACTCCGTAAATTTCATTGGGATTAAATAAAGGCTCTTCCACAGGTTGAGTCTTCACTGGAATGTTTTTGGTTTTGTTTAAATTAAAAATAATGTCTCTTGTGATTTCAAGAGCGTGGTCATCGTCTTCAGCAAAATGATCGGTCACACCACTTTTTTCACAATGAACTGTAGCCCCGCCGAGTTCTTCGGCTGTGACCTCTTCACCCGTGGCGGCTTTTACAAGTGGTGGACCACCTAAAAAAATTGTGCCATTGCCTTTAACAATCACATTCTCATCACTCATAGCTGGAACATAAGCACCACCTGCAGTACAGCTTCCCATCACTACAGAGATTTGAGCAATTCCTTGAGCGGACATTTGTGCTTGATTATAAAAAATACGACCAAAGTGGTCTCTGTCAGGAAACACTTCTGATTGCAGAGGTAGAAAGGCTCCACCACTGTCGACTAAATAAACACATGGAAGACCATTTTCTAAAGCTACCTCTTGGGCTCTTAAATGCTTTTTAACTGTCATTGGAAAATAGGTGCCGCCTTTAACTGTAGCATCGTTTGCAACAATCACGCACTCTTGCTCATGCACGACTCCAATGCCTGTTACTACACCGGCGCTTGGGGCTTGATTGTCGTACATGTCGTGAGCTGCAAATTGTGAGAACTCTAAAAAGTGACTTCCTGGATCTATCAAAGTTTGAATGCGTTCTCTGGCGGTGAGTTTTCCTCTTTTTTTATGTCGGGCTTGTGCCTCTTCACCACCGCCACTTTCAATCACCTTAAGCTTTGAGTGGTACTCATTTAGTAGCTCTTTCATAAACTCCGAATTATTTTTAAATGTGTCAGAGTTTGTTTGAAGACTGGATTCTAATGTTTGCATAAGCCTCACCTTTAAAAATACGTCCTTCATGTATAGGAGCCCAATTGAAATTTGTCCACTAACTGTGAGTCGGTTTATTTCATTGATTGCGCGCCGTGACACCTGTTTAAATACAAAGATCTATTAATAATTTACGAAACAGGTTTTTGCCGATGAAATTTTTAAATCTGATACTTTTGGTATTACTTCTTAGCTGGTCTTGGGCTGTTATTCAAAAAAAGCCCCTTATGCATCAAGAAATTCATTATAGCATTCAAACAGAGCTGAAAACCCTTATTGAAACTTCCATTAAGTCTCAGCTGCCTTCAGCTCAAAATGTTCAATTCACTCGTTTTTGGACAGAAAGCTTAGGCAATAAAAAAATGAAGGCCTCTTTTTTGTACAGTTTTGAAGACAGTGCGGCTGAAGTGACGGAACAGGCCCAACTGAGTTTTGAAGGTTATGCTATTTTAAATCGCTCCACAGAATCTTCTGGTGATGAAAATGTAGAATTATGGAATCTTGATGAGCTTAAAATTGAAAACAACACTATTGAGTACAATAATGGTGTTGTGATCACCCCAGGTGACGATGAAATTTGATCAGATCGATAAATTTATAAAAATTGACGAAGAAGGTTTTTTTGTTTTCTCAGGACAACAGTTAAAAGAACCTGATGAGGGCAAAGCTTTGCTCAATAATCTTCATCGACTCGAGAATGATTCCATAGCCACAAAACTCAATGATGTGACGGCTATTGTCGAAGCCTATGATCAGCCCATTGTGGTTCAGCAAGTTGAGTGCAATGAGGACAAAACAAGGTGGACACTTATAGCACATTATGGAGTTCATATTCCTTTTGAGTTAAATAAGCTTTCCATTGATGAGTGGGACCGTTTTTTAGGTCGGACTGAAGACAACATTCCTTTTGTGTTTTCCCGTAAGGCTCAAAATGAGTTTTTTAATTTAGTGGATGAATTTGACGACGATGGTTTTACAGTCAACGGGAAATATTATTCTTTGCCCTATTGGCTAACAACTGCCCAAGACAAAGACTACAACGAAATTGATAGCTCTGATTATTGGACCAAAGCTTATAATGATAATGAAACCCCTGGTTGGGAAATGAATGCACCTAACCCGGCACTGGTTCATACCTTACCCCAACTGAAGCTGACTCGAAGCCGAGTGGCAGTTCTAGGTTGTGGTAGTGGCAACGATGCTGCTCACTGGGCCGAGCAAGGTCATCTGGTTACAGCTTTTGACTTTAGTCCCGAGGCCATTAAAAGAGCTCAGGAAAAGTACTCCGGGGTGAAAAACTTAGAATTTGTTCAGCAGGATGTTTTTAATTTAGATGATAAATACATAGAGCAATTTGATATTGTTTTTGAACACACACTTTACTGCGCCATTCGTCCGCAAAAACGCGATGAGCTCGTCAAAGTTTGGCGAAAACTTCTTCATTCTGAAGGGCATTTATTGGGAATCTTTTTTGCCATGGATCGCCCATCAGGCCCTCCTTTTGGAGGCAGTGAATGGGAAATTGAACGTAGAACTCATAAAAGTTTTAGTCCTCTTTACTGGACAAGATGGCAGACCTCTGCTGGGGGACGACAAGGAAAAGAGCTCGTTGTGTACGCTCGTCTCACTAAGTCTTAAAAAAAGTCTCTAAGTCTTCTTGGTCATGATAAATGCCAAAACCTATTCTTAAAACACAACCCCTGTAATCAGTAATGATTCTATCTTTTGAAAGTTGTTCGTGGGCGCCCTTGCAAAGCTCTTCGGTAGCCATTTTAAAACTCAAAAACTGACCACAAAGCCCCGGCGGCAACAACAAGGTGTCTTCATTTAAAAAGGCGTATTTTGAGCGAGATAAGTTTTCAATAAAGAACTCTTTTAAAGAGTTAATGTACTGTTGTATTTCACTCAAGCTGATGTTTTTGGATTCTAGCTCAGAAAGATAAGCCTTAAGGCGAAACATGGGGGTGTAGTCCATAGTGGAGCCCATAAACCTTTGGGCGTCTTTAGGAAAGTGAACTTGAGTGAACTCACTTGAGAGCTCATTAAAGCCTGCAAACCACCCAGTATAAACTGGATCTAAAGTGAAGTTGCTTGGGACATACATAAAACAACAGCCCTCACCACTAGCTGCGTATTTATAAGCCCCGGCTGTATAAAAAATTTTATCTTCATATTTTGAAAAATCAAAAGGCACAGCCATAAAACCGTGATAGCCATCAATAAAAACAGGTGGTGTATTTTGAGTGAGCTCTTTGAGAGTTTGATCTAAATCAACCACGTACCCAGAATTAAAAAAAACATGACTTAAGAACACAAAATCGTGTGATTCCTGTTGAGCTGTTTGTAAAAATCTTTCTTCAAAGTTATCAAAAGGCTCTAAAGGGACCTCAATAAGTTCTACAGCTCCTACTTCTTGTAGCCTGTAAGCCTGTCTTTTAAAACTGTAAAATTCGCTATCGGTAGTTAAGATTTTTATTTTTTTGCCAAAATAACAACTTAAAACTCGGTAAACCAACTCGTGTGTGCTTGATGCAAACACCAGTTGTTCAGACTTTTTAAATCCCAACTGCTTTGAAATAAGTTGTCTTAGTTCTTTTAACTTAGGGCCAAAAATCTCTCCCCACTTCTGATCGACCTTTTCTTTGGAGAGCTGCCAATAATCAGTGGTGGCTTTCAGACTCACATCGGGCCAGTAGTGATGGCTGTGAGCTGCAAAGTGTTTATGGGGGCTTTCTAAAAATTGACTAAATAGTTGTTTGTACTGCTTCATAAGTCTTCATGGTTAAAGTGATAGTTTAGTTTTTTTATTAAATGCTCTGGCAACTTTGGAAGCTTGGAACGAGGGATTAAAAACGTGGACAAATTAAATAAATCTATAAACACCCGGTTATGACTAGTGGTGTTTTTCAAATACTGGTGTCCACTGGACCCGCCTGTTCCAATTTTACTGCCTAACATTCTATGAGCCATCATTGCATGTTTGTATCTCCACGTGGTGATTTGCTCATCGATATTCATTAAATGAGTCAAAAGCTCAAAGGGTTGATACAAAATGGGTTCATCTCTGTATAAAAGTATAAACAAAGCGCTCAATAAAGCCTCCCGGCTCATGCGCCGGTCGCCTTTTTCTAACATTTGTTGATGAATGTCTTCATCAAAAAGGCTTGCAAAAGTTTGCTTGGTGGATTCCAGTCGCTTCAGTTCAGCCTTTAACTCATCACCTTGGTTATGTGCTTTAATGATGTCTTCATCTGTTGTGATTAAATCATCAATGACTTTTTGATACTCTTGCCAAAAATCAAAGTCTTGGGTTTTTACAAAAGGAATGCGCTCAAGCCAAGCTTCTAATAAATCTAAAATATTTTCTGTTTTTTCATAGCTATGAACTTTATTTTGATCGTCCTCACTTAGTCTTCCGGTAAAGTACTTTTGGTCGACTTGAAAACGTCTTTTGGTGCTTAAACCCAATTTAATTTCCAGTTCTCTGAACTGAACACTTTGAAAGCCAGAGGCTGGAACCAACAAGTCTCTGAACTCTAAAAAGTCCATGGGAGTCATGGTTTCCATAATGTCGATTTGCTCTAAAATGAGTTTTTGAATTTTAACTACACGGTCTAGGCGAGAGTTGGCGGTGAATAGATGCTTCTCCTCCACTGGATTTTGCTTGAACACATCAATAATAGAATCAATTTCGTGAAGCATTTGTTTAAACCACAACTCATAGGCTTGATGAACTACTATGAATAGCATTTCATCATGAGCATATCTGCCTTTTTTTTCACTCTCTAATTGTTGTGCTGACAATAACTGATCTAGTTTTAGGTAGTCGCCGTAATACATTTTTTGCCCCCAAAAAAAGTAGGGGTGCAAATGCACCCCATAAAGATCTTTTTTGGCAAACGATAAGCCGGATTCTGTGACTCAAACCAAAGCGATCAACTCTGGTTTAAGGTGACTATCATTCCTCTAGGCTTGGCATTACTACCAAGCTCAAGCAACCTACCCGAAGACTTTGTACTGGCCGCACTCAAGCGTCTTCCTATTTGGTCTTGCTCCTCGTAGAGTTTAGCTGCTTTCACTCCAGCAGCTCCCCAAAAGGCTCACTTTCTGCCTTAAGGATCAATGCCCTGGACATTCTCTCTGTTCCACTAGTCCTCACCTTGCGGTGGAAGGGAATTACCCTTTACGATGCCATATGGAGTCCGGACTTTCCTCTCCATTAAATGAAGCGATAGTCTTGTTTGCCTTAAATGCTTTATAGCACTTTAATTTGCAGAAAAACAAGAGCTGTTGTGAAAAATGAAATATAGTAATTCACTGAGTTTTTATAATACTCAGTGAATTCAGTAGTTTAGATTTACGGATTGGATGAGGCCATCCACTTTGGTTTGATTTGCTTTAGCTCTGGAGGAGTCTTACCAATTGTGACCTCAACACTGCCACTATTGTTTGCAACAAACTCCTCCGTGAAAGTCACAACAAGCCCCTGAATGATATAATCATTAGGGCTTGAAAGAGTTTTGACTCCACCATTAGCATCGGTGGCCGTGATTTTAATCACTCTTTCTCCTTCATTTAAAGTGATGGTTTTCTTCATTTCAGACGCCACTTTTTCGGCAAAAGTGGTGACATTTTCTAGAGCCAAAGAATAATCAGACTCACAAATAGAACTCACTGTCCCAGGGATTTTTAGCTGACTGGAAAGGTCTTTATAAGCTGAACCATAAGACTGAGCATTGACCAAATCACATCCCGCTTTTTGATTCAACTTTTCGTCATTAATAATAAGAGACATTGTATACCCATCTTCACCAAACAAGAGATTTGCTTGTTGTTTAATTGCATCGTTTAAGGAATTCACCTTTGTATCAATATCAAGCATATCTTGGAAAGTAACTATTTCTGGAGGCAAATTTTCACAAGATTTAGATCGTGACTCACCATAAGAGGCTGTTTTTTCCATGGTAAAGGTTCCGTCAGGATACCTTTGTTTAAAGTACTCCAGTAAATTTGCATAGCTCTTACCATCTGAAGTTGTGAAGGGATGACTGAATAAATTCGCACCATTTGTTTTTTCAGGCTCATTATCTACATAAGACGCTGTAAAGCTTGTTCGCTCCTCACAAGAGGTGTTGCAATAAACAAAGCTATCGTTTTCACCTTCGCATTGTGGTCTGTTATGAATTTTTTGAAAATCTAAAGAGTTGCAAACACCACTGCCATACACTCTGTCGGCACAACGACCAGGATAAGTGTAAGCTAAACGATCAGTTGTTGTGGAGCTTAAAATCTCACCATCAGACTCAATCTCATTAGTGCACTTGTAGCTAACGCGTCTTCGAGCCACAATGTGTTGTTCACTTCCCGAGTCAGCTTTGTAAACCACTCGGTCACAAGTACCTCGATTGGACTGATCACATAAGCTTGCTTTTAAACGTCCATGGGGGTTGTATTCATCAGAACATTCCCTGACTTCTTTTTTCTGCGCATAACAATTTTCACCACTGGCATCGTTTTCATCTGTTAAGACTAAAAATAAAACATTATCACCCTCTACAAATGGAGCCTGATAGCCTCTATCAAAAAGTGTTCTGGCCACAGTACATAGACCTTGTTCTTCAGAGCTCCCCCTAATGCCAACGCCCTCAGAGACAAGACCAGCCACTCGGTTAGAGATATACTCAAAGTCTGTATCAGACATGCCTGGTTTGATGATTAAATTTTTGCCGCCAACAGGTGGTCGAAGTCTAATCTCTGTAGTGGCTTCAACATCAATGTCGGTACATAGTAGTTAAACCATCCTGTTGTTTCTTTGTAAACACCATCGCGATCTGTATAACGATGCCACCTTGTTTTGTCAGCAACATAGTTTTCACCCTCACCATAAAATTGGGTGGTCGTATAAATTAAAAATTGAACTTTAATATTAAGAGATCGAATTTTACTCATTAATGGTTTTAAACCAGCAGCTAAAAACTGTTGGGCATTTTTCATGCTACTAGAATTATCAACGACCATTACAACCTTCAGATCCGAGGTGGCAAGCCCATCTGTAACTGTTTTGGTGGCTGTGACTTGTGGGTTGATCACTTCTGTGCGGCAGCCCAAAGCGCAATCATCTGATTTTAAAGACTTTAACATTTGAAAATTCAAACTGTTAATCACATTTTGATTAGGAGAGTTGAACATATAAAATGTGCCATCAATTTTAGCTAGGGGTGATTTACACTCACCTTCGCATAGAAAAGTCACATTAAGCTTTGTTGTTAAAAAGCAATTACTCCCATCATCTGATTTTTTACATACTTTTCCATTGGTTTTAAATCCCGAGTCTCCATCTGCTTTAAAATAAACACTGTTGTTAGACTGTCTGACTACATTAATAGAACCGGATTTACCTTTGCAGTTAGTATTTAATCTTATGCAATTAAACACAGTATTAGAGCTATCATTGAGAGTGTTTTCCCAAGCTTTAGGGTTATTTAATATTGAGTACAAACTATTTTTAATTAATTCACTGGACTGTAATTGTGCCGTTTGATTTTGGTGAGTGTTGATTTTATCTACGCCCAAGGCAACACTTAAAAAAACTGCACCTAACAAGGCTGAACTTACTAAAGCTTCAGTTAAACTAAAACCTTGATTATTTAAAAGTCTCACCAACTCCCCCTCATGACCTTAATATATTAATAGATTAGCACACTTAAATATTTTCTAGTTATAAATAGTTAATTTTGTATCATTTAAAAACAAATAATTAAAATATTCTCATATCAAATTAATACGTTACAAAACAACACATATACGTAATTCTTTGTGGACAAAGGTCTCCTTAATTGGCCAGCGATTTATTCCTTTTATAGGACATCATCATTACGAACATTTAAGTGCTCTAACCCTAGAGTAAAAATCTTAACAATAAATGGTATCTATCATTTATAAAAATAATTATTGTTATTTATTATTTATCGGATAGTTTTTTGAAAAACTCATGTAAAATACATTTCATATACTGATTGAATTTCTGATTTTTTCTCTAAATATGATTCAACCAAACAGATTTTCAGAGATATAAATTGAATAAAAGCGGTAGGAGGGATTAAAAAGCCCCTCACCACCCAAGCTCCGGTACCTAACGGATCTTATTAATATAATCGGATAAAACTGAGACTTAGATAATAGACAGAGGTCGAGTTTATTATAAAAAAATGTTCATAAAACATGAAGTTGGTAACAAAAAACCTGTTCACCTTTTATATCAAAAGCGTTGTGATGCCACTGTGCTAAAAACTCTCCACCCTTTTTATTGGGCTCTGAGATTTTTTTTCCTTTATAAGGAATCAAAATATAGTTATATGCGGTCCACTCACATCTGAATGAATTAGGTTCTTTAAAACAATCAAATTTTTTGACATCATTTTGATCCGAGTCTTTAAAAATAATATCCAGTTTTCTTTTTTGATCAGACGTTTTTTGATCAACCTCTGGAGCTGAGAAATGAATCTTTTCAATGTCTGATTCGGCAGAAAATTTACAATAAAACGACGATTCGGTTTGCAGCTTTATCTGCTCCGTTTTTGGAAAGTATGTGTTGGCTGAGATGGAAAATAGTGAAATTCCCACCAGCCAAGTAATATAAGGCCCTACACAGTGTATATATCTCATAAAGTTACTGTGAATTAGCACCATTCAGGGGCAAAACACAAGCGCTTACCGCATCGCATTTTAGCGGCTCTTAATAGGGCTGGTTATTGATAAAAATAACCACCTAATATTATTAGTTTTTTCTGATTTTGTAATAATTTAACTATGAGGCGGTTTGTAAATTATAGGGTACAATTTGACTCAAAGACTCCATATACATCAAACCATGATTGGGATGATTGAGTTTGGCGAACAAATACAAGTCCTCAAATAGCTGTTGGGCTTCGGTTTCCGGCACCACACAGGTGACTACTTCTTGTTCTGTGACTAGAGGTTTGCCCTTTTTATCTGTTGGAGCACCAATGTGAGAGCCCCTTGCGGAGTGAAGATCAACCATTGTGTGTCCTTGTTCATACATTTTGTTTACAATCTTTGAACCTTCACCTTTATTTAAAATTAAAGTTATGGTTTTAAATTTTTTATGCGCAAATTTTTTTGTCATTTTTAAATTCCTTAAGCCACTTTTGCTTTTTCTGTTTCCACTTGTGATTCCAGTTTTGTGATGACTTCTTCAGGAATAAAGGTCGCGGCTTTATCCAATTGAGTGGCATAAATAAATCCCATACCTGGAGTGTCTAGCTTTCCTGCTAAATACATCTTTTCAATGATTTGTTCGACCTGCTCTTGAGGCACAACAATGTTGATCACTTCTTTTTCAACTTCAACAGCCACTCCAAAAAGTCCTAAGCGCTCTCTCACACCTGTGCCCTTAGCGTAATAAACTGTGGCTCCCTGAGCTCCAGCATCACGTGCGGCTTTTACAATCTTATCCGCAAGACCTTTTTGAACAATACAAGTGATTAAACTAATATCTGTAAGTACTGTTAGACTTCTACGAGACATTATTGACTCTCCTTAATCATTTTTTTGGTTTTCCACTGAACATAAAGTCCTGTCATTAATACTGCTAAGATTGGAAAAAGTGAGGCACAGGCAAGAATTCCAAAACCCTCAATGGCTCCTAAAGCTTCGCCAAAGCCAAGTCCCATAGCGAGCACTAAAGGTACAGTCACCGGTCCCGTTGTCACTCCTGCGCTATCCCAAGAGATATTCACAAATTCTTCTGTGGATAAGTATGTGCATATTAAAGCCACTATGTAACCTGGCACTAAAATGTAAGCTAAAGGAATATTAAAAATAATTTTAGCTGTTCCTACGGCAATACCAACACCCACTCCTAAGGCCACCGCATACATCAACATCGATTTTTTAAAGGCTCCGTTGGTTAAGTTTTCAACGGTGGCTCCCAAAGCATTTAAAGCAGGCTCTGCCAATGTGGCTCCAAATCCTAAACACCAAGCAAAGAGTATAGAAATACCAAGCCCTAAAGCATAAGGATAAATAGGAGAGCCCTGCATAGCTTCAATAGCGGTGAAAGAGCCTGGCACCAGTCCACCTGATTGACTCCCCAGTTTTGAAAGTCCGTAGGTCAGTCCTAGGTTAAAAATCACCATTCCAATAACGGCTAAAAACAAACCATACCTAATGATACCGGCTTGCTTGAGTTTTTCTTTTAACACCACCGTTAAAACAAAAAACAAAAATAAAACCAGTGGCACAATTGCTCTTACACCTAAAACCATTTCAACAAATGGAGTTTGCTCATACCAAGCCGGTGCAGCTTGTGCCGCCATTTTGGTACTTTCCACCATGGCCATAACACTTTCTGGGGTCACTGTGTTTGCTACGTAAAAACTTAGTAGTAAAACTCCCAAAATCGGAAAAATCGAGGCCAGAGTCACAATACCAAACCCTGCAAGTGAAGAACTGCCTTGCCCAACTGCTGAAGCCACACCAATTCCTAAAGCTAAAACCAAAGGAACTGTTACTGGGCCCGTGGTCACAGCTCCACAGTCCCATGCCAGTCCAATGACTTTAGAAAGTTCTGGGTCAAACATACCAATGATACTCAAAACAGCCACAGGAATAACAGTCATATAAACCAGTGGCTTTAAGCTCCAGTTGTAAATAAATCGAAGTGTGCCAAGGACGGCAGCTATTCCAACACCTACTCCTACCACTAGCACTAAAGCTCCTGAGTACTGATTGAGTAATGCATATAAATAAGGAGCTTTGGCGGGATCAACAATACCTCCGGCCACCTGCAAGGCCCCAATGGCAGGTTCTGCGAAGGTCACACCAATACCTAATAAAAAAGCAATTAACAGCACTAAAGACATAGGGGCCTTTTTAGGAAGAGTGTTGCCAATCATTTCACCAAAAGGCATAAGTCCCAACTTTAGCCCTTCCATAAACATCATAAGACCAACAAGGACTGCAAATAAGCCACCGGCAATAACACCAGAATCTTGAATAGACTTACCTAATAAAAAAAATTGAAATAGCCCTAAGTAAATGGCTAATGGTACAACCGCTTTAAACTGATCCATAAACCTGACGCTGACGTAAGGTGATAAAAGCCTATATATATCCATGCCTTTAAGTTTTACTTTTGAGGAAGAGGCTTTTTGAGAAGTTAAGTGTTTATAGCTGATTTCATGATGATTGATTGAGAGCTCTTTTAAAAACTCTCCAAAACGAATTTCTTTTGCCACCGATCCTAAACCCCTTAAAAACTTAAAATAGGTTTAACATCGTAGGAGTTGAGAACGCGCAATGACCGTACATACATAAGATGTGAAAACTAAGATGCTACCTACGATATTAAACTTATCTCATTTTTCGGCATCTAGATTAAAAAACTGTTTAGGACCAATCTCTAATTTTATCTCGACATAGGTACAGACAGACATAGGTACAGACATACTTTTATTTTTAGTATTAAAAGCTTTTCCATAAATTTTCACCATTATTATATTAATTAACACTATCTTTAGTTAGTTTATTGGTTTGAGATTGAGCAAATCAGATAGAAACACTTTAGTTCGACTGAAGTTGACCAATTAAATTATTAACACAAAACTCTTACCCAAGAATATAAGAGAATGATAACTTTAGATTTTCATGGAGATGTTGATTTGAGAACTCTAGTTTTAATACTCTTAGTTGGATTAATCAGTAGTGCTTGTAGTGGTATAGAAGTGACAAAAGCTCAAAGAAAAATTCAAGCACCCTATGATGGCAGTCGTTTTAACAATATTGAGCCTTTTGATGATAAAAGTTTTCTTACTGTTATGAGGTGGAAGCTTGCCAATGAGGGCTCCGATTGGGAGATGGTTGAAAATCAAGAGTTTTATAAGCCAAAATATCAACGATCCAAAAAATTAAAGATGACCATGATTGGTCACACTACTGTTTTAATTCAAATTGATAATATAAATATTCTAACCGACCCCCACTACTCAGATAGAGCTTCTCCGTTTTCTTGGATTGGCCCGCAAAGGGTTATACAGCCGGCCATTAAATTTGAAGACTTACCTCCCATAGACCTTGTGCTCATTAGCCATGATCACTATGACCATTTGGACTACCCAACCCTCAAAAGATTAAATAAAAAATTTGAACCAACATTTCTTGTCGGTCTTGGCAACAAGCAGCGGCTTGAAGACATTGGCATTAAAAACGTTTATGAAATGGACTGGTGGGAGGAATTTAAGTTTAAAAATATCTCTCTACACTTTACCCCAGTTCAACACTGGTCCGCTCGTGGGCTTTTTGATAAACGAAAAACTTTATGGGGCGGATTCTATATAGAGGCCTCTCAAAAAATCTTTTTTATAGGAGACACCGGCTACGGCAAAGTTTTTAATATGATAAAAGAAAAATATGGCCCCATGGATATCGGGTTAATCCCAATCGGCGCCTATGAGCCCAGATGGTTTATGAAAGACGCCCATATCAACCCTGAGGAGTCGGTGAGGGTGTTCTTAGACTTGGAGCTGAAAAAGGCCATGGGCGTGCATTTTGGCACCTTTGAGGGCCTTACAGATGAGCCAAAAGATCAACCTATGGCTGACTTAGAGGATGCACTCAAAAAGTCTCAAGTTTTACCTAGTGATTTTATTGCACCGGAGTTTGGTGTGACTTATGAGTATTAAGCTTTCTTTTCACCCTTCAATTTTTAAAAGATTTAAAGTCCAGAGTACTTGTTAAAAAAATATAAGAACGCTATTCTTATATGCATGAATAAAAAAATTATTTCTTTATTATTTGTGTTTGTTGTCATAATAACAATAGTTTTTATAAAATGGATGTCTGATAGTCGACGACAAAGCTATAAGCAAGAACCACATTATATAGCAAGAAAACTATTAGTAGAGTTATATGTAGATTTAAAAGCAAATTATTCTGTATCTAAATCCTATTTAGGAGTTGAAAAAAAAGATTCTTTTAAATCCATAGTTCAAAAAAGTAGCTATCAAGTAACTACAGTAAAAAATCAATTTTGTAATGACTGTAAAATAGAAAAAGATTACTTCAAGATAGCTGTTTACTCGAATATAGATGATGACCCAACTTATGATGTTTGGACTATAGACTCTAATAAAGAGATTGTTAGCTTGGTTTCAGATTTAAAAAAATAAATCTATACGTACTACAAGTAAATTTCAGGTTGTGATAAAAAAGGCCAAGCTTTTTGGGCTTGGCCTTTGTGAAATTTGATTTTAGGGTTCGCCGTCGCCCCGCTGGGGCTATGGCGGAACAACTTTTGCCTTAAGGCAAAAGTTGGTAGGGGCTGCAAGACTCGAACTTGCGATCCTCCGGTTATGAGCCGGATGCTTTAACCAACTAAGCTAAGCCCCCGCAAAATTAATCGTTGAAGGTCTTTAACTTACCGGATCTACTCGGATGACGCAACTTTCTTAATGCTTTTGCCTCAATTTGTCGAATACGCTCACGAGTCACGTTAAAGTCTTGGCCCACCTCTTCAAGAGTGTGATCGGCCTCTTCCCCAATACCAAAACGCATTCTTAAAACCTTTTCCTCACGTGGAGTTAAAGTGGCAAGCACTTTACGGGTTTGCTCAGCCAAGTTTAAGTTTGCAATGGCGTCTGATGGGTTAATGACCTTTTTGTCTTCAATGAAATCACCAAGGCTAGAATCCTCTTCTTCACCCACTGGAGTTTCAAGACTGATCGGCTCTTTAGCAATTTTTAAAACTTTACGGCACTTATCAACCGGCATATCCATACGCTCAGCAATTTCCTCAGGAATTGGCTCTCGGCCAAGTTCTTGAACAAGCTGACGAGAAGTACGAACAAGTTTGTTAATCGTTTCAATCATATGCACAGGAATTCGGATCGTACGAGCTTGGTCGGCAATGGCACGAGTGATAGCCTGACGGATCCACCATGTGGCATAGGTTGAAAACTTATAACCACGACGGTATTCAAACTTATCCACAGCTTTCATCAAACCAATGTTACCCTCCTGGATAAGATCTAGGAACTGAAGGCCACGGTTCGTGTACTTTTTAGCAATTGATACCACTAAACGAAGGTTTGCTTCCACCAACTCTGACTTGGCTTTGTCGGCTTCACGCTCACCTTTCCAAATGGCCGTGTAAGTGTCACGGATCCACTCGTAAGACATTTGTGTGTCATCTAAAAGTCTGCTTAAACGCTGTTGAGCGTCTTTTGCAGAGCGAGCATATGTATAAAATTTATTGTAAGACAGGCCTGTCTCGCGAGACATCTTTTGAAGCTCAACATTGTTGGTCTCAATAAGTTTAGCGCGCTCAAGAAGGGCGTCTAAATCTTTTGAAAAGGTAAACTTCACAGCTTCACGAGTTCTTTTTTGAAGCTCAGCCATACGAGACACTAAGTTTTTAAACTTAATCACAATTCTGTTAATTGTTTTTCTGTTAAAGTTAATAGACTCAAAGTGAACCATTAACTTTTGGTTAAGTTCAGTGAGCTTTTCATTGGCTTCAACAAACTTTGGAGTGCCTGGTAGGTTTTCTTTTAAAACATCAAAGTGTTTTTTTGCGTTTTCTTGGTACTCTTTAATATGACCAATCAACTCATCAATTTTTTGTCTGTATTCTTCTTCATCGTACTGAGTTTCTTCGTCCTCAAGTCCTCTAAAGATAGACTTCATCTTAATGCGGTTTTCGTCTAAACGAACACCCAATTGAATGATTTCATTGGTTCCAATCGGTGACATTAAAATGGCACGAACAATTTCTCTTTCTCCACGCTCAATACGAGTGGCGATTTCTACTTCACCTTCACGAGTTAATAGAGAAACGCTTCCCATCTTTCTTAAGTACAAGCGAACTGGGTCGCTGCTCTTAGAGTCTGACAGGTCTTTTTCGTCTTCATCATCATCTGAATCTTCATCAGGGTTTGCTAGAACAAACTCATCAGAATCTTCTTCGTCGTCGTCAGACTTGCTTTCAGTGTCTTCAGAAATATTGACCCCATGGACCTCTAAAGCCTGCATAAATTCGTCTAGCACAACGGGGTCTAATATCCCAGGGTGTAGAAGCTCATTGATCTCTTCAATCGTGACTGAGCCTTGCTCTTTGCCAAGCTTTATAAATCTTTGAATTTCTTCTTTGATGACCTTTTTTTGTTCATCTAAAGGAAGTTCTTCCGGAGTTTGGTTTTTTGTATCCATGGTATCTTTTGCCATTAAGCACATCTCCCACTTAATTAGGGTTCATTAGTTCGAGTTTTTAGTGACAGCTTTGTCTTTTGTATCTTCATTAGCTGTTCCAACTCTTCGAGTTGTTCTTTTGACGATTTGCCACGCAACTGGTTCGAAAGATTCTTTGCTTGCCTTTTTAAATAGGCCTCTTTAATTTTTCGAAGGCAGTCATTAAATAATTTTTTCCTATCATCTTCGTTAAGTGCTGTAAGTATTTCATCGAATTGTAGTCCTAAAATACTTTTTGGTTCCACTTTTGAAACAACCGAAGCTGATAAAGTATCAAATTTATTTGGCATTTGTCCATAAAGTTGAGTTAGCTCATGTAAAAATGCTGCTAATACTTTATGCGAAAATTGTTCCAAAACCTCATGATTCTCTAGCATTTTTAGTAAATCCTCATCAATAAGCGCTAAATTCAATAAGAAGCACTCAGATTTACTAATCTCACTCAAATTATAGACGTCTGAAGGACTGTTTTTGGTCAACTCCGGGGCTCTTTTTGGCACCTTATCTGGTGAATTATTGGTCGTTTTGGCATTTTTTTCCTTAAAAGGAGCTAATGCCCTCATCAACCAACGCTCATCCACCTGCAATCTGCTTTGAATTTCATCTATATAAAGCATCATTAAGCTTCTGTCAGAACAGGCTAACAAAATAGGAGCCAGTTTTTCGATCACAACCACTTTATCGCTGGCAGCTCCGGTGTAGCCATGCATGGCTTGATCAAGAAAAGAGTAAAAAAGCTCTCTTGAAGACTGCATTTTATCTTTTAAAGATTCAACACCGTGCTTTTGAATGTACTCATCCGGGTCCAAGTTTTCAGGCAAAGTTAAACCTCTTGGTAGTAAGCCTTGTGATAACAGTATTGGTAAACTTCTTTGAGAGGCGGACTGACCGGCAGCATCTCCATCAAAAAGCACAATCACATTGCGGGTGTATCTTTTGATAAGCTTTGCATGGCTCTCTGTAAGAGCTGTTCCAAGTGTGGCCACAACATTTTTAAAGCCCGCTTGAAAAAGTGCGAGCAAATCCATGTAGCCATCAACAACAACGACTTCGTC
>JAKUPT010000022.1 GCA_022450595.1 Bdellovibrionales bacterium | reverse complement strand
CCTTCTCTTGTGCGATGCTGAAGAGACCATGAAGTTAAAAGCTTCGATAAAAAACGAGGTTAGCGGGCATAAGGTCAAAGGACAATCAAAATAGAGGGGCAAAAAAGTAAGACCGACTCTGGATAGCTGAATAAAGAAAAGTTCTCTTAAAACAGAATGTATTTAAATAAAAAATATAAAAAAACAGTTAAAGAAAAACAAGAAAACAGACGAAAGTTATAATAGTTAAAGCTAGTTTCTAAGAAGCAAAACTACACTGATCTTTATCGGTAAAGCCATATAGGACTTTGTTAGCCGGGAGAGAGTTTGCTACGAGGATACCTGCAAGAGGAGTCCTAAAATGAGACGACCTCGGATAGTCGGGTTCAGGGAAGAGCTTTAAGCCATAACTAATGGATACCTATGTATCAAATTAAGGGGCGCTTCCATAGCTGGACATATTAATGAAATTGACACAGAAATGTCTCATTTAAAGATTGGATATAATTTATCTTTAATATTTAGCCGATAAGTACATTGATGAAAATTGCATTTTTATTGATGTGCGTTTTGTTGTTAAATGCATGCACAAATAGTTTTTTAACCGACGAGCTCCCGTCTAATAGCTCTGACTTTGATGTTTTCTATAAAACTCAAAGCGGCAATCAGAATTATATTAATATCACAGACAGCACTCTAGATTCTTATAAAATCTCTTACCAACTGGGTGCAACTCCGCCAGATGACTGTAGTAATAGTGTAATTACGGCCTCAGGCCCGGGTGAGGTGTTAATTCCCTCATTAACTGGAGGTCAAAGATACAGCTTTAGAGTTTGTAGATCCAATGGGCAGAGTAAAACCTTAAGTTTTGTTACGGGCAATCTTACTGTTGAAGATAAGCATACAAACACCACAAATTTATGGAATATGTGGCTTAAAAATTCCGACAGCACACAGCTTTGTGATGATTCTGTAAGTTATATGGATGAATGCTTTCATGCTAGTGAAGTAAAAAAGGTAGAAACTTCCAATTTTGACAGTTGCACTGATTTAGAGCTTACCGACAGCTTAGGCTTCTTTGACTGGTCCTGTAATGTTGTCAGTGAGAAGGCGGTTTTTACCTCAAAACTTAAAGAGGACACGCTATTTAAAGACATGATCACAGCCGGCGCATTTAAACCAAACAAAGTGGTTTTAAAACATAAAGACAAACAAATTAATGAGAGCAACCTGAGCAGTTGGTGGAGTAATGACTTTGTGGAAATCATAGGATCCACGGCTTTCACAGGAAGCAGTAATAACACTGTTTACTTTGTCGATGAAAATATTGATTTTTTAAACACTGTAAACATAGACGGTGTGAACTCAGTTTTGGTTACTTTATCGGGGGCAGAAATCTCAGGCACCGCCACAACCACTAACTCGATTGAACTTGGTGGCACCAGTCAGTTCACTTGGGTGGAGGTGAACCTGCAATCTGATGGCACTGCTGACGGTATTCGTTTGGGGGGAAAGCTGCAATATGTAAGACACTCCACTTTATCTGGTGCTAATGATGACTGTGTGTTTATACCGGGAGGAGTCGAGAGAAAGATGTTAGTCACTCACTCTACAATCAGTGGTTGCAACTATGGGCTATTTATATCTGGACCAAATTATAACATTGTGAAAGATACTTTTTTAAAAGATTTAGCTGTTTCAGGAATGGAATTAAATAATACTGATTATAATAAATTTTTAAACCTTAAATTTTTAAATGCAGGACAAGCGTATCGATTTGTTGGCACGGCTTCACATTATAACAAAGTTATAAATAGTGTGGTTGCTGACAGCGAAATGGGTGTGAACTTAACTGTTGGTGGTGAAAATTTATTTTATAATTTAAAGATATACAATAGTTATAGAAGTGGAGTTAATGTTACTGCTAATACATCAGGTAATAGATTTGTGAATGTTTATTCTATTGGCTCTAGAGAAAACGGAGTAAAAGTAAGTGGAAACAACAGGTTAAAACTAATAAACATTGTTTCAGCTTTTAATCGGGAATCTGGAGTAAGTATTGAGAATTCTATTGAAGTGGAAATTGTAAATCTGACAAGTTTTAGGAATGCCAGTCTAGCTGGGACAGGTGGTTTCTTATTTTCGGACACAGATAAAATCAACTGTACAAATTGTTTATCAAGCTTAAACAATAACTTTGGTTTTATTATCGGCGCATCAAGTTTAGATTCAATAAATAATAGATTTCATGGCAATCTTATTATTGCTGGAAACGGTGGAGAGCAGTGTGAAGTTGTAACCTCTCCAAATCTATCTCATGGTATTATTGATAGTACGTGTACTTCATCTGGATCTGATGGCTCCACAGATTTTTCAGACTCAAATTCAACAGCCACCTTTTATGGTAATATCGATTTAACAAATAGTTTTATAGGTACAGTATCTTCTGATTCCGTAAACACTCATGGAAGTATGATTCCTATAGATTTTTCCAGTATTACGGATTGGTTTAACTTTGAGAATAATAAACGTTTTTGGATCAACCAGGGTGCATCTTTGGTGATTGATTCAAGCAATACCCATTGTGATACAGGAGCTAATTGTGAGATCTGGGATATGAATTTAATTTATTTGAACTCAAATGCACTCTTCAACTCAAGTTATGATTTTTTAAATAAGAATGAAGTTTTTATGTCTGGAAATTGTCCTGCTGCGGTGGCTGGCTCTGAATATGTAGACAGTCAAATGAGGGAGGCAAACTTTTTTACTGATCCAAGTATAATTAATGGGGTGGAAGATGATACGGATGGCACGGGAAATAACGACAGTATTTGTGAAGCCTCTGAGTACTGTTTTAATAGATATTTAAAACATGCCTATGAAATATCTGATGATAATATTGGTGATAACGATGGACTTTGTGAAGCCAATGAGTCATGTGTTTACACGCCAAATTGGGCTGAAGCCTACACCTCTGCTAATCTTACTCAGTGTACATTTGTTCCCAATGGCGGAATTGAAAACATTGAAATGTGGGTGCCTGATATCAATTAAAAAATTAATCATTCGCCTTTTTTTCAAAGTACAAAAGATCAATAAAAAATGCAGAGGATATAATTAATTGATAGTCATTTTCTTCTTCAAGAGTGTAGTGAAAATCAATGGTAAAGTTATCTTTATCTGAAAAGGCCTCATTTAAAAGTCCGGACCACTTTTTTTTAATAGTAGCTACATCTAAGGGACCTTTTTTAAGCACAAAAGTCCAAGGCTTATAAATGGGACTTCTCACCGTAAATATTTTAGCTCCCACTTTATTACACACATCAAAAGATTTTCTTAACAAAGAAAAACGCTGCTGCAAGTGACCAAGCTTTACGCCTTCTGTGCTTTGAACCTCAAAGTGGCGAAAGAAAAACCGAAATGGATGCTTTGCAATCCATAAAAGCTCTCTTTCAGGACTAAAAAAGTGAACTTCAAAAGGCCGCCAGTGACCTAAAAACTGCCTTAAAATAAACTGCCAAGCGCCTTTGTTTTGTTCCGCCACGTAATAAAGCAAGTTGCCACTGGAGTCGTTCACTTTAAACTTGTTGCGAGTTTCATAACTTAAAAGCTCCCAGTGCTCAAACACTTGCTCAACATGCAGTTGTGGATTTTGTTTGAGTGTTTCAAGAACCGTCAAGAAGCCTCCTAGGTAAAACTATCAATAATATTTAAGTCGTCATTTTTGTAATGGCATTAACAATTAAGAATGAACATTAATTCTAAACATTTATAATGTTCACATGTTTCCCTGAGGCAGTCAAAATTGGGGCTTAAAATTAATGGATATTTATAGCTATTAAACGATTAACAGTATAATTTGAGTTCTCAACAGTTTTTAATGATTAAGCCTAAAAAATGTGACAAATTTTGTTTGCTAAAAAACAAGTCAGCCACATATTTACATGTATTTTCAATAAGTTAGCTTAGGCATAAAGATTGCTCATATATAGTTAAACCCTAACAATTCACAAAGGATGTATATATATGCAAAGAGTACTTTTAACGCTAATTTTTTCTGCCGGCTTATCTTTAAATGCAGCGACGGAGCTGAAAGAAGATATGAACACCATGATGCCTAAATCTGATGGTATTCAAGTAGCCTTGAGTAAATCGTTTTTAGATGTAGAGATCACAGAGTCCAGCATTCCCATTGAAACAGAAAGTTCGTCACTTAATGATGTTATGGGATTAAGCATTGGTTATATCAATGCCCCTATACGTTCATTGGGTTATATGGGTACACTTCAAATCGACCAAGTGAGCGAAGACGGTGAAACACTCAATGTGTACTCTCTTTAT
Organism: Bdellovibrionales bacterium; assembly: GCA_022450595.1. GTDB lineage: Bacteria > Bdellovibrionota > Bdellovibrionia > Bdellovibrionales > UBA1609 > JAKUPT01. The sequence continues at coordinate 38,499 of JAKUPT010000022.1, read as the reverse complement.
GCCGATGGCGTTTATGCGCTTAGCACTAAGGCGAATCTGTTTGCCGGTCTTAATATCTCTAAAATTGAAGAAAGTGGTGAGTCTGACTCAGCTGAAATTTCTCCAAGCCTAGGTATTCAATTAGGTGGTGAGTACAGGTTTACAAATAACTTTTCACTGCGTGGACGTTATATTATCAGAAACAACGAATTAACTTTCCCAGGGCTTTCTTCAGGAGACCTTACAATGAATGCAAGAATCAGTGGTCTTGAATTAGCTCTTGTGGGGACATTCTAAATAATTTTAAAAAGTGCATAAGTACATTCAAACTTATGCACTTTTATTTAAATATAAAAGCGGAAAAAATCTAATAAATAGAAGGTACGGACATATAGAAGGTACGGACATACTTTTGGGACATCGAGTGTTAAGTGAAGCTAAAAAAAGTTAGTCAGGCTATTATTTCATTAGTGCAAGCATATGGGCCTTTTTTCGTTTCGCTAAGAGTTGCTATGGAATATTGAATCCGGCCAGACACCAAGTAAAATCTATTTATAAAAACTTAAATTTGTCGTACAATTTTAAATCATGTACAATTGATTGTGTAACCCACTGAAATCTAATAGTTTTTTCTTGTTTGGAGCGCGCGGAACCGGCAAATCCACTCTATTAAAAGAACTTTTTCCGGCAAAAAACACCTTTTGGATCGATCTGTTGGACTTTGAGCTAGAGTCAAAGCTGATTGCAAATCCAAGTGTATTTATCCAAATGTTAGACTCAGTTCGAGAGAACCAAAACATTGAATGGGTTGTTATTGATGAGGTTCAAAAAGTCCCAGGTCTTTTAAACTATGTTCATCAAGAGATTGAAAAAAAGCGCTTTAAATTTGCGTTAACAGGATCAAGTGCACGAAAACTTAAAAGAGGCTCAGCGAACTTGCTTGCAGGTCGTGCATTTCAAAACATTCTTTACCCCTTAACATCAACTGAACTTAAAGAGGACTTTAATTTAGATATTTACCTTCGTTGGGGAGGTTTGCCAGAGGTGTATAACCTTAATAGTGATGAGGCCCGTAAACAGTACTTACGAACTTATGTTCAGACTTATTTAAAGCAAGAAATTCAAGCTGAACAACTTGTCAGAAACCTTCAGCCCTTTAGAAAGTTTTTAGATTTATTGGGGTCAATTTCTGGCACAATTATAAATTACAGTAAAATTGCAAGAGACATTAACTCAGATCCTGTAACAGTAAAAAACTATTTTGAAATCTTAGAAGACACACTCATAGGCTATCGCTTACCAAGCTACCATAACTCCATCAGAAAAAGACAAACACAAAGCCCCAAATTTTACTTGTTTGACCTTGGTGTAAGACGAGCTGTTATGAATCATTTAAATTTAGATATTGAAAAAAACTCGATATCTTATGGTGTTTTATTTGAACATTTTTTAATTCATGAAATTAAAAGATACAGTGAGTATAAAAATTTAGACTGGAGTTTTTCATATTTAAAAACCAAAGACCAAGTTGAAATAGATCTAATTGTAGATCGTCCTGGACAAAAAACTCTAGCCATTGAAATTAAAAGCACCGAAAGTGTTACCGAAGATCATGTCCGCTCATTTTCTAAAATCGCAAAAGACATCCCCAACTCAGAAATGATTTGTCTGTCTAACGATATAACTGAAAAAACAATAAATAACGTCAAATGCCTGCATTGGAAAAAGTGGCTAGAAAATGTTTGGAATGTTTGGTGACTGTCACTATACAGTACTATACAGTATTGCAATGCAACACTAAAGGCGCTGAAGATTAATTAGAATATAAGCTTCAATGCACATATTCTACAATGTTAAGAACTTTATGAAATTCACGAAAAAAAGATATTTATAATTTTTCACGAGTAAAAAAAACTAATAAATTTTAAAAAAGCTGACAGTAAAAATACTTGATGTTAATCATGAAACAGGAGATGTTTATATGAAATGCCGTCCTGGATATCATTATGTTAAATCGCATACGAGAACAAGTTCTAATGGGCAAAAGTATAAAGTAGAGGCACATTGCCGAGTAAACGCAAATTCTAAAAAGGATCACTTATATAAATCTAATCTAGAGTATCTTTATAATAATATGAAGAAAAATTATAAATATAAGACTTTAAAGAGAGTGAAAGGCTTTAATCAAGATCGTGGACAGTATGATGAAATGATTCAATTTTGGTTAAAATATTGGAGACAAAAAGGGCTGATTAGGGAAGATATAGACCCCTTGCTTGTAAAATCAATTATTGCGATTGAATCTAGCTTTAGAGAAAAAGTGATTACATCTTTGCCAAACAGTTCAGCCACGGGTCTTATGCAAATTGTTAAGAAAACAATGCGAATTCTCTCCGGCAAGCTTGGGAATGAAGTAAGAAAAGTAAAAATTGATATTTCACAACAAGATGCAAAAATAGCTAACGTCAATATTGCTGCTGGAACTAGGTGGTTAATATACAAAATAACAACTTCACCATGGAGAAATAAAAAGAATAAACAAGAGCGACTATTTGCTGGCGTTAAATATTATCACTCCTGGGACCAAGCTGGTGAAGATTATGCAAGAAAGGTTTTTGATCTTTATGAAAAGTCTAAAAAATAGTTCATTTCTGTTTATATTATTTATTTTGCTCTCTTGCACAACAACAAAAAAGAATGATTATAGTTTTATTGTTAAATGTACTAAAGTCAGTGAGCCTATTTCATATAATAGGGGCGACTTGCCTTGTGCTAAAAACACTCTAGTTACTTCAAACAAAGAAAAATTAAAAATTCATTTTAAGCAGCTAGATATAAACAGTGATGATATTTATAAAACAGGTTATCAAGAGCTAGTACGATATAGAAGTGGAAAAGTAGTAGAAAAATTAAAGCTTCGAAAAGATCAAGATGCCTTTTGGTCAGAAGTTCCCTTTGTTAGAATTAGAAAACAAAAATACTTAGCGGATTTAGATAATGATGGGCATCTTGAGTTTGCTGTTTTTCCATTTAGTCCGGGAAGTGCAGTATGGGGCACAGTTAGAATTTATAGCATAAAAGACAAGATTGAGTTTTGGGGGCTTGGTCGGTACCAATTTGAGGGTGATACCTACGTAAAACTGGGCTGTATGAAATGTTCGAAGTTTAACTCAAAAGCTTGTAAGAAATGTTATTAGTTTGGTGACTGTCACTATACAGTATTGCAACGCAATACGGAGACAAAATGGTGCCTGGCAATCAATAGTTTAAGAAAAGTTTTTTTCTAATTTATCTATCATAGGTTCGCTAGATAAAATACTTTCAATATGTTCAAGGGGAGTGTTTAAAAGAAAGTTTCTCATATCGTCTTTTGCAAGCTCCCAATTTAACTTTTTTAACTTATTTTTTAGCTCTGCATGTAACCAATCTTTTGTTACTTGTAGATCTTTGCCTTTATAAGGGCCAGCTTTAAATAAAGCATTTTTTAGAAGTTCATAATTAGGTTGAATTTGATGTGTTAAATACCAATCTAAATCAAAATAATCTCGCCCCTTTATATAGGAGTCACTTTTATAGAAAAACTCTCTGCAAAGGATTGCATGAAGCTTTCCGGAAAATGAGGAGCTGTAATCTTGAATCTTAATATTAAAATTCTCAGGAAATTTAATTTTGGAATCTTTAAAAGTTGATCCAGAGGGTGGTTCAATATCAATCTCAATTTTAATTCTTATTTTTCCATTCTGTAGTGCATATTTTGGGTTTTCTGAAAGGAAGTTTTTTACAACAGTATCCTCTTTAATCCAGAATTTTAAGACATTATTGTTTAAATTGTTGTGTTTAATTTCTAAAGGAAGCCCCCTGTTCGTAAGATAATCAACTGCCTTGTTTAAAAAATCAGTAAACTTTTCTGAAGTAGTATTTGGTTGAGTTGATATAAAATCTAAATCTTCTGAAAACCTGTTAATTTTATCAACTATTCTAAGGCAAGTTCCTCCATGAAAAGCTGTGTAGTCAAAAAAGCTTGTATGACTTAGCGCAAATAAAAAACAGTGTTGAATCAACTCTTTGTAGTAATTTTCCATAAAGAGTTGGTCTTCAGTATTTTCTTTGGGCTTTAGTTCTAAAATTCTATCAGTTAGGTTTTTACTCATATAGGTTCTCACAAACTTCAGTCATTAATGGGTGTTGATATTTTTCTTTATAAGTTCCTAGTTTAGACCAATCAATTGTAGCAAAGTATTCTTCATCTAAACGTAAATCGTAGATAAGTGCATCACGGTTAGGCCATACTTTTTGAGTGACGAAGGCGTGATCTAAAATGGCTTTTAATGGTGTGGCCATTCGGTAAGAGATTCCTTGTTTGAGGTATACGTTCTCGACTCCAAACATTAAGAAATTACGTGGAACTTTTGTGATTCTATAAGTACCAATTTGTGTACGAAAAGGTTTTTGTTCTGCAATTGATTTGTCAGAAAAGGCCGTAATCAAACCAATAGCCTCAGGGATCAGATTAAGATGGCTGAGTGCTGTTAAGCCTGTGACGTAAGCATAAGGATCAAGCTTATTTAATAACTCAAAAGGAGAAATAAGGCGTTTTCTAAATTTTTCAGGCAAGCAATAGATACCGGATCTTAAACGGATTAGGTCATTTCGCGCAACAGCCCGCTTTAAAATGTTAGCCACAGATGCTTTAGTTGCACTAGATCGCCTTAAGGAAGCTTCAATTTCCGATTTGGTAAACATTGGGTCTTTTGCTCTTTTTTGAATAATCTGTTGAAATTCCATAGTCATAACCCCTTAACGATATATATAATATAACATATAAATACCTAATAATAAAGAATAAATTAGAATAATCGATAATTCTAATAATGATACATTCTAAATTAAGTAGTTTCAATAGATTAGACGCGAAATTATGCCCGGAGAGAAATTAACATGTTGTTGAAGCAACCAATAAAGAGTTCGATGCGGTTCAATTACCGGTCATTAATCTAGGTGGCTTGAAGTCTTAAATTTTTACACAAACTAACGAAACTATCCCTTATATACTAAATTTTGTTTATAATAGTGGTTACTATGACCCTAATCGCCCTTTTATTACTTCTAAACCCAATATTTGCCAATGGCATCAGCTTTACAGCAGAGCAGTGCCAAAGATTTAAAGCTGAAGGCATTACAGGTGGGGACTATTACATCAATGAGGCTTTAGCTCGTGATTGCAAAATTCAAGTCCCAGACAGCGGGGGCTATTTCCCTCCAATGGTTTTAAACCCAAATGAAACTCACAAAAAAAACTGTGGGATGAAAAATCTTGCGCTAGATGGTAATAACTCTGGGTATTTTCAAGATGTAGTGACTTTTAATAATATGCATCCGGATTACTTTTATCCAGATAGGGGGGATGAGTATCCGTTTGTGTTCGCTATTCAAGTTCCGGGAATAAACGGAAAATATAATGTCTCAAATGGTGTAGCCGTAGATGTTGACTCAATACCTGGGTGCAGAAAAAGAATAGAAAATATTTTAGATAAAAGATTAGATAATAAAAATATTATACTTACAACAGGCCATGCATTTGTTCGGCAAGGACCGAATAATATTTGTAAGCCAATTAACAATTCTGAACAAAAAAAAAGTGCAGTAGCATCAGGTCCAGATGTAAGTAAGTTTAATTTCAGTTCTAGAATAAACAAAATTATTTGCACGACTAAATCTTGCCAAGACTATTCAAAAGATGAATATAATGATTTTTGCGTTGTCATTACGAGTAAACGAATTGAAGAGTCTACTTCTTACGAAAATATTAATACAATTGATCCAAAGCAAACAACAAAGCTCGTGGCATATCAACCGACATTAGTATCAAGCTTGAAAAACTCCAATATCAAAAAATCGGAAAGAATTATTTCTGAAAACAGAGATCCATTAATACATAAAAAGTATAATAATTTTAGTTCGACTGAAAAAGCGATCATTCATTATAGTGACACATCAGCTGGAGCCTCGGGAGGCGGGCTTTTTACAAACCATAAAAGCCTTATAGGTATTCATATCAGCGCAGGACAATTTGATAAAACTCAGAAAGTTGAAAAGGGAATTAAAGGGTCAAAACTTGTAAACTACGCTATAGACCCGCAGATTGCCTGTCAAAGGCTTAGTTCTGTATTAAATTGAGACAATTATATGTTTTATTTGTTTATAAAATAAAATTTGTATTATCATATTTTAATGATCTCAATTTTATTATTAAGTATTTTTACATATGGCAATCCTCATTGTGAAATAAGGTGTCAAGAGCAGGTTAATCAAAAACTTGTTTCAAGTTGTGTTAAAGCATATCAAAATTATGTGAATCGTTATTTCATGACACCAGAGCAAGCAATACATAGATTAAAAAACAGTTCAGTAATGAGTAAGCGCTGTACTATACAAGGAACAAAAATCTATGCTAATCAAGGAAGACTAAGTCTTGATTCTAAGACATGTATCGCTAAAAACTGTACTATTGAAACAACTAAAGAAAGTGTATCTGATGGGGGACTTTTTAGTATGGAAGATGATTCTTCAGAAGAATTCCCAAAACCAACAAAAAAGACTCAGGTAAAATCAACCAAAAAACAAAACCAAGCAACTCAGCAAAAACCACAAAAAATTAAATTCCAACCCCTAACCTGCGGCAACGACACCTCTTGCATCAGCCGCGACCTCAACCGCTGCAAAGCCCATAACCAAACCCCTAACGTCGAAGCCTTCGACTGCAAAAGTTATTACTCTAACCTAGACATCTTCACTCCCATTAAAAACACAATGAACTATTTAACAAACGAAGGCGGAGTCTCCGGCCTTAACCATAAGATTCAAAAAGCCATGCAGTCCTGTGAAAGTTCCCACTCCACTGCGGAGCTTTGTTGTGGTGATTCCATGTCTTACGGCCTCGGCGGAGATCAAGGTAATAAAGGGCAGTACTTAAAAACCATCACCAACATGACTCAAATCATTAACTCAGCTGGAGGCTTGCCTGAAAAGTGTAACGCCTTAAAAAACATCTCACGTGCTGGAACGGCAGGGGTTATGGCCTTCTCCACTAACTGCTACACTTCGGTTGATAAATGTCACAACACCTGCAAACCCTATATGGAGGTGGTTCAAAACATTGAAGACAAGCACTCCCAGGCCGAATGTCGACTTAAAGATCAGTTCTCTAAATCTGAAATGAACGAGCTTTTTGGAACAACCTATGATTACTACAGTGACTTTTGCACAGATAAACTTAGGCTTGATAACCATCAAGACTCCTACAGAAGTTTCCATGCTCAGTGTACGGGTTTTAAATTCGAGGCCACAAAAGCCAACCAAGATGTGGGAGGCCTTCAAGCATTTAACTGAATGGACTCAAAAGTGCGAGGAGTACTCAAAAAACAACAATCAGTTCACACAAGGGCAATCAGCTTTTAACGGCGACTGCACAAACCCGGCTCACACCTCTAACCCCATCTGCGTTCAGTGCAGGCTGGATTCAAGCCTTCCTCAATGTAAAGGCTTAAACCTTGGAAATAGATCAAAACAATCAAATCAAATTAATAATGGCATAAGTGATGAGAACTCAAACGACGACCTTATGGCCTTAAACTCCCTTGGCACCTCAGGTGCCACCAACGAAAACCCGGGACTTGGTGAAACACCACCCATTGCTCCAAACAGCAACCAGGGCTTAGCTTCGAGTGGAACTGGTGGAGCTGGAAACGGCGGCCTTGGCCAAGACAACATCCAAGCATTAGGGACGGACCCTTCTGGTCAAAATAATAAAGGTGACGGAGGCTACAACACCAACATTTTAGGAAATGCAAGTGGAGGCGGCGGTTACAGTGTAAGCTCCATGGGCTATGGCTCAGGTGGTGGCTATAGCAACAGAATCACCACAGACATTTATGACAACACCCCACCAACAGGAATCATTAAAAATGGCTTTGACTTAAAAGAGTATCTACCCGGTGGTAAAGCCTATAAGAAAAAACCAAGGTTACCCGCTGGCTACATACAACTCCCAGATGGTGAAGTCATCGGCCCCAAACACGGCAACATCTTCCATATGATGCACGAACGCTACGCCTACTACGAATCCCTTGGAAAGTTTTGGCCCGCTCATTACAGCAAAGAAAAAATCGATTGCATTAAAAAATCAGGCATACTAAACCGGCCCCCGCACTCCAATCAATGGACGGGTGATAACCTACATAAACCCACACCCATTCCCAACCCACCAGAGTGCCGGCACTTTGCCAATCACGACCCAAACACACCTGATCCCACCCAAATCTATTTAAAAGCTCAAGCCCAAAAACAAACAACAGCTCGAAGTTTGATTTCAAACTACAAAAACAAATCACTCAAAGAAATTCACCACGCATTAATCAAGAAAAAACAAGACCTCACCAGCGAGCAGTACAGCGCCTTGTATAAGCTTTATAAAACAAAATACTCTGATTACAAGAAACGCTCAACCGCAGGAAAATAAATTAGTTGTGTTCACTTCACAGTACTGCAAGGTAAAACCCAGTATAGGCAACGCACTTTGTATAAGCTTTTCTTTCTAAAAATGAAACAATTTTATATTTAATAAGAATATCTTGATTATAAACAACAATAAGTTATACATCGGCTCAAATATAAGGAGCTAATAATGTACAAATACGTGTTTATAATCACCATACTAATAAATTTGCCCTCTTGGGCGCAACAGGCCACAGTCTACAAAGAAACAGAAACTTGTCACAATTATAGTGAGTACTTTTATTATAAAAATTATAATAATGGCCAATATGATGAGAAGAGTTTAGAAAAAAGTAAAACAAGGGACGAGTCTCAAAGAACAGTTATCACACAAGGCAATGACATCACTATTATTGAAAAGCGAAAGTCTTATGACACAGATGGAGAGCTAGCCTTTACCTACTCATATAACTATGAAATTAAAAGAATGTTTTTAGAAGAAAACAAATACAAAGATGAAATAAAATATACTAGAACGGTTTATATAGGTGATAATAGCAAAGACTCAATAACTCATGAAGGCATTAGAGAAACAAAGATCTACCAAGTACACCCCGGCGGTTCAAAAGAACTGATTAAGCATTTAGCAGAAGATGGCACTGAGTATGAGGTTGAAGAAAACCTAGAATACATTAAGCAAGATGGCACAAAATACAAAGTGACACTTTCTGACGAAAAGAGAGTTTCAAAAAGTGATGATTCCAGAATAGACACTTTATTTGAAATGAAAGTCTGTAACTCCCAAAGATTGTAAGATTTTTTGCTGGGCACCCAAACATGGGTGCCTGAGCTAACAGTTTTAGTCCGAACTCATCTCTTAGGGTTCGAAAAACACTCCCAAAATACGAATACCCAATCCTCAAAGTTCCATTGGTATTAATAAATCTCGCCTACAAATTTGCATAACCAAATTATAAAACGTGCTGTGACGAACTTCACTAATAGCTCACAGAAAGACGGCTAACTATAATTATATTGAAATATAATTATAGTATGATATAATTATAAAGGAATAAAAGATGCGAGTTAAAGAATATCTGAAGTCTAATGGCAGTTCACCCTATTCGCAGTGGTTAAAGGGGCTTGATGGTTCTATTAAGTACCGAGTTCAGGAACGAGCAGTTCAAAAGAAGGAGTAACACATGGCTAGAAGGTCTCGTGACTGGGAAGAAGGGCTTTCAAAAGATTTACAAGAAAATGAAGAGGCCAGAAAGTATTTCTTTTTAGGACTACTCGAAGAAGGTTATGACTGGCGCGAAGCTCTTTTAAAGCTTATTAACGTTATGGGCGTTAACGAGTATGCCGCACTCACCAAAGGCATGAAGGCTTCCAACCTACTTAATCAATTAAAACCAGAGGCCAACATAACCATCAACACTTTAACAAAAATCACAGCTCCATTAGCAATTAAGATGACCTTTAAGGATAAGCTGGACGAAGTGGGCTAGTTTTTTTAAAGCTTTGTTTTTTTAAACACAAAAAACGGACACCACTTAATTAAAGTCATAATCAAAAACCAAAACTTCGGTGTATAAACCACGCGTTTGTTTTTATTAAGCCCCTGAACCATAAGTTTGGCCACAGCTTTTGGTTTGGCCCACAATGGGCCTTTAGGGAAGTCTTTGGTCATAGGGGTGTCTACAAAGCCCGGTTTTGCCAATAGAAAATGAATTTTAGGGTTATGAGCAAATCGATGTTGTATGCCTTGAACATAAAGCTCAATAGCACCTTTTGAAGACCCGTATATGTAGTTTGACTGTCGCCCTCGGTCGCCCGCCACCGAGCCGATCACAATGGTTTTACCAAACTGTTGCATATCCACAATGCGGCCAACTTCTTCCAACAAATGGGCGTAACTGGTGTAGTTAACATCAATGATTTTTTGAAGCTCACTGTGGTTATTTTGCGCCTCATCTTGTGAGCCTAAATAGCCGTGGGCGATAATAAACACATCGATGTCTTTAAGGGTTTTACAAACCTCGATTGTTTTTTCTGTATTTGTAAAGTCACAACTAAACACTTGGGTTTTGCATGAGTAGCGCGCTTTGAGGTGTTGGGCTTCAACATCAAGTTTTTGTTGGTCACGCCCCACTAAAATCACTTCAGGAGAAGAGTCGGCATATTCGTAAACTATGTGCTTTGCAATGGCAGAGTTGGCTCCAAAACAGCAGATTTTCATAACATTCTCCTTAAGTAATTCGACGAAAAATTGGGATCAATAAAAGCTTTAAAGCGTTCAAACTCAGGGTACATCTGATGAAAACTCTGCTTTGAAAGCCTTGCATCTTTGGCGGGATACACCTTACCCCCACACTCAAGCACAAGTTCATCAAGAGCGGTCATAAGCCCAAGCACCTTTTCTCCCTGATTGGGAAAGTCCATTGCAAGAGTAGCTCCTTCTTCTGGAAAACTTAAAAGGCCTTGTTTTTTGTAATCACCAAACATTTTAAGCACCACTAAAAAAGAGCCAATGCCAGATTTGGAAATCAGCTTTAAAATCTTTTGCATCTGCTCATGGCTTTGAGCTTTTGGCACCACACACTGGTATTGAAAAAAACCAGGCTTGCCATAAATACGGTTCCAGTGATTGATTTTATCCAGTGGGTAAAAAAACGGATCATAACCCACAACACCTGAGCTTTGTTTTTTTAACTGCTGATTGTAATAAAGAGTGTTAAAAGCCTTCACCGACAAATAGTTCAACGACCAGCTTGGAAAATTCAACGGAATGGTTTTTTTATTGTTGGGATGCACATCTAAAGCCAGCTTTTGGGTAGAGTGATTGCCCCTTATAAAAAGCCCTTTGCCTAAATTGTTTTGGCTAGCAAAACAATCAATCCAGGCCACGGTGTACTCATGCCCTGTTTCTGAAGAGAGTTCAAAAAACTCACCCAAATTTTTATACTTAATCACCTCTTGATCAATATAAGAGCTATTGATTTTTTTAAGCCGAACCTTTGCTGAAACAATTAGTCCTGTGAGCCCAAGCCCCCCAATGGTGGCCTGAAACAATTCAGTGTTTTGAGACGGCGAGCAGGTAACAAGCTCTCCGTTGGATCTTAATAGAGTTAATTCCAACACATGATTGCCAAAGTTGCCGGCCACATGGTGGTTTTTACCATGCACATCGTTGGCAATAGCGCCACCGACGGTGACAAACTTAGTGCCCGGTGTGACCGGTAAAAAGTACCCCCGAGGCACAGCAAAGTTTAAAATCTCCTCAAGGCTCACCCCAGACTCAACCTCTAACACTCCTTCAGAGAAATCAAAAAAATGATAAAGCTCTTTGGTATCAAGTAAAACACCACTTTCATTCAAACAACTGTCACCATAGCTGCGCCCAAGACCACGGGGGAGCATAGAGCTGTCCGTGTTTGGCAAAGTTACCGGAGGCTCCAAAACATAGGCCGATTGAGCCCTAGTCGGGGGGTAATGCCCCCAGGAAGGGTAAGGTTTTAAAACTTTAAAGTTCATAGGCCTGAGTGTACTGTTTTACAATTTACTCGTCATGAAGTTTGGTGACTGTCACTATACAGTATTGCAACGCAATACTAAACGAAGACAGGTGGATAGCTGATGGCAGTTGACCACAGTAGAGTTGATAATTTTTTATTATGCATTTGAATATCAACACCTAAATCTAGGTGGCTTGAAGTCTTAAATTTTTACACAAACCAATGAAACTATCCCTTATATACTAAATTTTGTTTATAATAATGGCTACTATGACCATAATTGCCTTTTTATTACTTCTAAATCCTATATTTGCCAACGGCATCAGCTTTACAGCCGAGCAGTGCCAAAGGTTTAAAAATGAAGGCATTACAGGTGGTGATTATTACATCAATGAGGCTTTAGCTCGTGATTGCAAAATTCAAGTCCCAGAGAGTGATGGCTATTTACCTCTAATGGTTTTAAATCCAAATGAAACTCACAAAAAAAACTGTGGAATGAAAAACCTTGCACTAGATGGTAATAACTCCGGGTACTTTCAAGATGTAGTGACTTTTAATGATATGCATCCGGACTACTTTTATCCAGATAGAAATGATGAATATCCGTTTGTATTTGCTATTCAGGTTCTTCAAAAAAATGGTGGCATTGAGTTTTCTAATGGAGTTAGTGTTGACATTGACTCAGTAAAGGGTTGTAGAGAAAAGGTTGAGTCTTTACTAGGAGAGCGTCTTTCATCGAAAAATGTGATTATGACGACTGCTCACGGGTTTATTACTAAAAAAGGTGATGACTGTACAAAAGTAAATAATAATCAATTAAGAAAAAGTGCTGTTGCCACAGGTAAAGATGTACAAAAATTTACATTTAAATCTAACCTTGAAAATGTAATCTGTTCCGCAAATAGTTGTAGTGAATATGAAAGAGATGGTTATAATGATTTTTGCATAGTTATACCCACAAAAGATTTATTAAATTCAGCAGCGTATGAAAAAATTGATGAAAAAAATTTAAATAAAAAAAGTTATCTGGTTGCCTATCAACCATTCTTAATATCAAGCATTAAAAATAAAGATATTAAAAGGGGAGAACGTATAATATCTGTAAATAAAGATGGCCACAGGCTTATTAAGGAAAATAAATCTGTAAGGTCTTCGGAAAGTTTTATTACTCATCACGCGGATATGGCTTCTGGCTCATCTGGTGGAGGCTTATTTAGCCCAGATAAGAAGTTGATAGGTATTAATACAACAGAGGGAACAGCATACGACAAAGAAATACAAAGAGGATTTAAAGGCACTTGGGCTGTAAATTACGCTATCGACCCTCAAAAAGCCTGTCAGAGACTAAGCACTGTATTAAATTGAGACACACATAAAATTTATTTATTAATAAAACAAAAATTGTATTAATATATTTAAATGTTAATAGTTTTAGTATTAAATTTTTTAGCACACTCAAATCCTCACTGTGAACTTCGATGTCATGAACAAGCCAATCAAAAATTAGTTTCTAGTTGTATAAATGCTTATAAAAATTATGTAGAACGGCATTATATGACACCTGAGCAAGCGATACGTCGGCTTAAAACTAGTGCTGTTATGAATAGTCGCTGTACTATTGATGGAACAAAAATTTATGCGAATCAGCAGCGTTTGGAGCAAGATTCTAGTGTTTGTATTATCAATAAATGTGGTGATTCAAAAAGTAAAGGTCGAACAGTAAGTGCCTCTGACGCTGCACTTTTTAGTATGGAAGATGATTCTTCAGAAGAACCCCCAAAACCAACAAAAAAGACTCAGACAAAATCACCCAAAAAACAAAACCAAACAACTCAGCAAAAACCACCAAAAATAAAATTCCAACCCATAAAGTGCGGCAACGACTCCTCTTGCATCAGCCGTGACCTTGATCGCTGCAAAACCCACAACCAAACCGCAAATGCAGAGGCCTTTGACTGCAGAGCTCACTTTTCAAACTTAAATATTTTCACTCCCGTTAAAAACACTATGAGCTATTTAAACAATGAGGGCGGAGTCTCCGGTCTTAACCATAAAATCCAACAAGCCATGCAAACTTGTGAAAGCTCCCATTCAAGTGCCGAGCTTTGTTGTGGCGACTCCATGTCTTGTGGCCTAGGTGGTGAGCAGGGCAATAAAGGCCAGTACTTAAAAACCATTACTAACATGACTCAAATCATTAACTCAGCCGGAGGCTTGCCTGAAAAGTGTAACGCTTTAAAAAATATCTCTCGCGCTGGAACAGCAGGTGTCATGGCCTTTTCCACCAATTGTTACACGGCTGTTGATAAATGCCACAACACCTGCAAGCCCTATATGGAAGTGGTTCAAGATATTGAAGACAAACACTCTCAAGCCGAGTGTCGGCTTAAAAATCAATTTTCAAAAACTGAAATGAATGAACTGTTTGGAACGACTTATGATTACTACAATGACTTTTGCTCAGACAAATTACGACTCGACACTCATAAAGACTCCTACAGAAGTTTTTACGCCCAATGCACAGGTTTTAAATCAGAGGCCAACAAGGCCAATCAAGATGTAGGTGGCCTTCAAGCACTCACTGAATGGACTCAAAAGTGTGAGGATTACTCCAAAACCAACAATCAGTTCACTCAAGCCCAACAGGCTTTTAACGGAGATTGCACAAACCCTGCTAACTCCTCTAATCCTATCTGTGTTCAATGCAGATTGGATTCAAGTCTTCCTCAATGTAAAGGCATAAACCTTGGAGCGGGGACCAAAAATTCTAACAATTTAAATTCATCCATTGATGATAATAACTCTAATGACAATGATCTTTTAGGGGTTAACTCCCTCGGCACCTCCAGTGCCACCGATGATAACCCAGGCCTTGGTGATACACCTCCCATTGCACCAAACGCCAATCAAGGTCTTGCCTCCTTGGGCATGGGAGGGGCTGGTGGAGGAGGTCTTGGGCAGGACAACATTCAAGCCTTGGGCACAGATCCAGCAGGGGTCAGCTCTTCAAGTGGCAATGGCTACAATACAAATATTCTTGGAAATGCCTCAGGAGGCGGAGGCTATAGCGTCAGCTCTATGGGCTATGGCTCAGGTGGTGGCTATAGCAATAGAATTACCACTGATATCTACGAAAACACTCCACCAACTGGAATTATAAAAGGAGGCTTTGACCTCAAAGAGTACCTACCAGGAGGAAAAGCTTTTAAGAAAAGATCCCGTCTTCCCGCAGGCTATATTCAACTCCCAGATGGTGAAATCCTTGGCCCCAAACACGGCAACATCTTCCATATGATGCACGAAAGGTATGCCTACTACGAATCCCTTGGAAAGTTTTGGCCCGCTCACTACAGCAAAGAAAAAATTGATTGCATTAAAAAATCAGGAATACTCAATCATCCTCCACACTCCAACCAGTGGACAGGCGACAACCTTCATAAACTCACCCCCACTCCAAACCCACCAGAGTGCCGTCATTTTGCCAACCATGACCCCAATAAACCTGACCCGACCCAAATCTATTTAAAAGCTCAAGCCACAAAACATTTAAAAAACAAACCCCCACAAACTCTAGTGACTGATTATAAAAACAAATCCCTGAATGAAATTTACCGCACCCTCACCCAACAAAAGCAGAGTCTCACTAAGGCTGAGTACAGCGCCTTATATAAGCTATATAAATCAAAATATTCGGAGTTCAAAAAAGCCCAAGCCAACAGTAAATAACTCTTTCGTGACAGTATATTTTTGGGAAAATGAGGTTAATTCACGGAAACTAAAAAGTGCCGGGCACCACAGTACACACTGACTTGTTCATATTGAGCAAAAGCCATATTAAATCTGGATTGAAGTGCTTGGCAGAGAATGAACGATTTTTTCTTAAAAATCCGAAATAAAACCAGATAAAAGTTATATAAAATTAGCTAAAATACATTGTTTTTATTGAAAAACTAGTAATTTCAAACTCTTAAGATTATAATTAAGTGATAAATTATTGATATATAATTGATTATTTAATGATATAAAATTGACAATTTAGTGATAATTTATTGACCCAAGCTAAGCTGTTGATGTATTTATTCCACATACTTATTTAGTATTCAGGAGGCTGTTCATGAGTGTGCCAATTAAAGAAATTGATGTGCTAGAGGAGCTTTACACTAAAGAAAACCCTACAGAGATCAATCTAAAAAAATTAGCTAAGCTTCTTGGTGTAAAAGATAAAGAAATTGCAACAGCACTTGGAGTTGATGCAACGTCTTTAAGTCGTAAGCCTTATGCTTCATCAAATCCCAAGCTTAAACAGTGGCATAGCTTATTTAATTTAATTATACGTATATTCGCTGAAGCAGATCCTGAGTTAACGAATGAGCAAATTAAAATCAAAATGCAGAGGTGGTTAAGAACTCCACGCCCAGAGTTTAATGATAGGACAGCCCTCGATGAGATGCTTAAAGGCCGTTCAAGAAAAGTAAGAAACCTTTTAGAGCAGCTATTATAGGAAGAGCAGATAACATGAAACACTTGCTCTTAAACTCCAAAGAAGAAGCAGATGCATTTATAAAATGGTTTTTGCGAGTATCAATACATGAAATACCAGATGAGTTTGAGAGTGAAGAAGACAGAAATAACTTTTTACAAAAGAGGCTAAAGCACTTAGAAGTTCAAGTCTCAGATCTTAATAAACTAAGCTTTAATTCAGCAATTGCTTGCGATCAAAAAGACCAAAGTTGGTTTAAAATAATTAAAAAAGTTCATGAAAACACCCCGCTATCAACTGAAGGTTCAATCGAAAAGTCTTCTAGGTTTAACTATAAAAACATTGAAGATTTAAGAAGTAGAGTCAGTTATTTCGGTGAAACTAAAGACGTTTGCTTTGGTGAACTATTCCACTTAGATATACAGAAGCAAAACTATAATGAGCTAGCCGGAATTAAAGATGAGTTTAAAGACGCACAATTCCCATTTCCAGACTTCTTTATTATAGAATATGTAATCAACGTTGATAATATATTGGTTTTAACAAGTGAACCTTCTTATAAAGCTTTGGGCATACCAGACAGAGTGGTGAAAAACGAATGGTTTTCAATAAATAATGAGTTTGAAATACCCACAGCAAGTCAGATACTTGGAGCTATAGCAAAAGTGCAGGGTTATTCAGGGATTTTATATGCAAGTGTAAGAAGTCAAACCAAAAGAAACCTGGTGTTATTTGAAGAAAACACTGGAACATTAAATAAGCATTCAGGAATAAAAGAATTAAATCGTCAAATATTAGACCCAAGCAGTTACTTTTAGTTAAGTATCAAATCAGCATGAAATGTTCTAAAGTGCCACAAACAAAATCACAGCCCCCATGGCCCCTATCACATAAGACACCCGATCTTTAATCGCAAACACAATAGGGTCTTCATTCACACGCCCATGCTGAGCCAAAAGCCAAATCCTGGCCACCCAGTAAAATAAAAGAGGCACCAAAAGCCAAATCAGATCAGGGTTAGAGTACTTAGCTGCAATATCAGGACTGTTCACAAACAGAGCTAAAATAAGAACGGCAATCATGCCCGATGAAATGCCAAGTGTGTTAATAAACCCACCATCACTTTTAGAATACCCACGGCCTAACACCTTCGAGCCCTCTTGCATAAAAAAGATCTCAGAAAATCTTTTCACCAATGCTAGGCTTAAAAACAAAAACAGAGAAAAGGTTAAAAGCCAGTTTGAGATAAAAACACCTGTGGCCGCAGCTCCGGCATAGAGTCTGATAGTGAAAAGCACCGACAAAGTCATAACGTCTAAAAGAATCATACGTTTTAATTTAAAAGTGTAAATGCGCGTGACCGTCAAGTACCCTAAAAGCACCACTAAAAACTTCACCCCCACAAGAAAAGCTATAATGAGAGCAAATAGCTTTAAAAGCAGAGCAATATTAATGGCATAGGGGATCGGCAGGTCACCGCTTGCAATGGGTCGATTCTTTTTGGTTCTATGAGCCCTATCTGAGGCCAGATCAAACATATCATTGATCAAATAAACCCCAGAAGCTGCAAACGAAAAGGCAAAAAAGGCCTGAATCACCTCAAGCAAGTGTATGGACTGATGGATCACATGAGCCAAGGCAGGGGCCACAAAAATCAAAGCGTTCTTCGCCCACTGATGCACCCGAAGCCCTTTAGCCAACACTTTAAGTCTGTTTTTAGGTTCAGACAAATCTAAAAAATCCGGCCGAATCGACTTTAAACGAAACTTCACCGAGCGCTTAGTGCCGGCAAAAACTGCCTTACCACAGACCTTCCACACCGCCATATCGGCAAAACTGTCACCAATGTACTCAAAATTGCCCTCACCAAACTTATCCACTAAAAACTGAGCCTTGTTTTTGCCCTTCAAGTTAAGATCGGCAGTGGTGGCAAAAACCCCGTCAAACAAGTCGCCCAGCTGTACAGCAATGCGCTCAGCATGCACCATGTGAGTGGCGGTGACTAAGTAGATTTGATGACCTTGATTTTTTTGCTCTTTAATATAATTGAGGACTTTGTGGTTAAAAGGTAATGAGCCTGAAATTTTAAGAGATGTGAGTTGGCTTTTGAGCCAGGCTCGGCCTTTAAATAAACTGAAAAACAATATCTTTAAAAAAAACAATGTTCTGCGGTTCATGTAAAGAAGCATGAGTTCATGTAAAATATCTGTTTTTATAAGAGTGCGGTCTAGATCTACACATAAAATCATGGTTTAACATTATAAAACAAAATTAATGCTGTCACTTGGTTTATGTGTTTGGTTTAAGAATCTATTTAGTATAAAAATTAATTCACTTTAATAAAAAACAGAATAAAGCTGAGAAGTAGAATAGTCATATGTTAAATTTTATAAAAAAATATCATTATATTATAATTCCATTCTTAACGACTCTATTTTATGGGGTTTGGGGCAAAGATATAACTGATCAAGGTTTTATTAGGGGTTATGCTTGGAGAATGTATCTTGGGCAGATGCCATATTTGGATTTTATCTATGCAAGGCCTCCACTGAGCCCGATACTTCAGTCTTTGTTTTATTATTCACTTCCTCTGGCTGGTTCAGTTATAATCGAGAGATTTAGATTTTATCTTTTTTTATATCTAGCCAATTATCTTTCATTAGAGTTTTTAAAAAAAAGATATTTGCTAGGTGAAAATACATTATTTTATGTAGTAATTAGTTTTCTTATAAGTGCTGGAGCTTTTGCGCCAATGGCATGGCATACGGTTGATGGAATTTTCTTAAGTGTTCTTTCTATTTATATACTAGATAAAGTACAAAATAAATATATTTTAGTCTCTGGTGTTATATGTTTTCTGGCATGTATGACTAAGCAATCATTCTATCCGTTACCATTTTTTATGTCTGCATTTATACTTTTTGATAAAAGCTTTTATGGTAAAAGAATTAAGTCATTTTTCTTGTTCGCTTTAAGTTTTTTATTTTCATTAAGTTTATTTTTAATTTTTCTAAAGCAGTTAGGCTTAATTAATGGATTCATAGACCAGACAGTAGGTGCGACAAAATTCGATGATTTCTTACATGCTGCTTTTGAAGTTTATTTTTTTGATAATTTGCTTAAATTTTTAATAGGATTAATTATATTAATTATTTTAGACAGAGTAGGTGTATTAAAGCTAAAAGTATCTTTATTAATAAGTACGCTCATTGTTATATTTTACTATATTTATCAAGCTTATAATTTGGTCGTATTGCATGATTTAATGGTCTTTTTAAGGAAGGGGCCACAATTCTTACTTATTATTTCTGTACTCTGGGGGGGGTATAGATACTTTAAAAATAATGAACTATCTTTATTGCTATGTGCATCTGTCAGCTGGTGTGCTTCGTTATCATGGGGAGCTACTTATCCTACTTTATTAATGGCTCCATTACTTTTACCTGTTTTTAGTAATATAAAACTAAACGAGAGTAAAAAAATATTAATTACACTTTTATTGTTAATTATTACATGGTCTATAATTGTAAATCTTAAGAGATATAGAGAACCCCGTATTTATGAAATCTCTAAACATCTTGGAAGTTTAGATAATAAATATTTTGGAATATTATCTAGCGATGATACCTACAAAAAATTTATAAAAATTAAACATTTAAACCAAAAATACGGTAAATTTGCTCTGCTACCACATTTTCCTGATGCAGACTTCTATCTAAACCAATACCCGGTTTTAAAAATAGATTGGGCATTAGATGTAGAAATTGGCAGATCTAGAAACAAATTTTTAAATGATTTTTGTGATTTTCCAATCAAAGTGTTATTTGACAAAGATTTTTTAAATTTAAAAGTAATCTATAAGAATATTTATAATATCTATTCTAGCCCAAACAAAAAGATTTTATATGAAGACTCCACCTGGTTACTTGTTGTATTTAATAGTTCGCCATCTAACTTAAAAATTAACTGTAAGAATTGAGTATTTTTTCTGCAATTAAAACTCCTGCATCGCCATTGCCATATAAATTTTTTGTAAAGTCAAAATTTATCGTTTTATTTTTTTCATAACTGGCTATTATTTTATGTTTATCTGTTCCGCAAATAAAGTTGCAGCCACTGTCAACAGTCTCAGTCCATTCCGTTTCGCCTCGAAGGGTTATACAAGGTTTTGATAAAAAGTATGCTTCTTTTTGAAGGCCGCCACTATCAGTAAATACTCCATTTGAGTTGTTTAAAAGTAAAAGCATGTCATAATAACCAACAGGTTCAATAAGTGTAATGCCCTGAGTGTCTATATTATAAGTATCAATAAATTTTTTTGTTCTAGGATGCAGTGGGAGAATTATATTTTCTAATTTTGAGATTTCTCTTAGGGCTTCGAAAATATTTGATAAATTTATTTCGTTATCTGTGTTTTCAGCTCTGTGAATAGTAGCTAAAAAATAATTTTTACTGATTAAAGACTTGATATTATTTGAAGGCACAGCTTTTCGTAAGTAATAAATTACAGCATCATACATAACATCACCAACAACTTCGATTTTTTTTGTATTTGTGCCTTCAAGTAATAAGTTGTTTTTAGATGTTTCTGAAGGACAGAATAAAACATTAGATATTTTGTCAGTCAGAATTCTGTTTATCTCTTCTGGCATTGACATATTAAATGACCTAAGGCCAGCTTCAACGTGTGCTACTGGAATATGTAATTTAGCTGCTGCTAGAGCTCCAGAGATTGTAGAGTTCGTATCGCCATAAACTAGGACTAGATGTGGTTTTTCTTGAAGAAGGACTTCTTCAATTTTTTCAAGCATTTGTCCGGTCATAGAGCCATGTGTTTTGCCTCCAACTTTTAAATAAAAGTTTGGCTTTGGAATGGACATTTCTTCAAAAAAAATATCAGACATATTTTGATCGTAATGTTGTCCAGTGTGAATAATTAACTCATTTATGTTTTTATGTTGGTTAAAGGCTCTTGAGACAACAGCGGCTTTTATAAATTGTGGTCTGGCTCCAACTACTGTGATTATTTTCATGTATTAAGTCCTCAAATTAAAATATTTAGCCCATTGATTAAAACAGTACAATCTCCAAAAAAAGAAATCATTATCGCCCCTATAGTCGTTTAATCTTTTTTTGAGCTGATCCATCTCGATCCAAGTATTTAGATAGTCAGAAGACATTAAAGTTTTGTTGATCTGATCTTTGTTTTGTTGGTACCATAAACTTTCTTCAGTCACAAAAGCTTTTTTATCAGTTCGCAAGCGTACATTATCAGGGCTGTTTCCTTTTATCGCTTCCCTAAGTGGTGCCTTGGTATATCCAAATTTGTATCGCTCATTTAATTTACATTTAAAGGTGTGTTCAACAAGTCTATAGTCAAGAAACGGCGTCCTTGCTTCAATTGAGAAGGCCATAGAATTACGGTCCTCATATCTTAATAATGTTTGTAATGAGTTTTGCATATCATAAATTAATTTATTATTGTAATTGCTGTGGCTTTTTGGAGATATAAGAGATCCTTTGGCGTCTTGTCTTAAAAGCTTGTCATCTCCAAGATGCAAGTTTAGGCCTTTAGAGGCGCCTTTTATAAGATGTTTTATTAAAATTTTGCATCCAGAGTAAATAGCTGACTCTGAAAAGGTTTTTGTGTCTTTTAGATTTGTTGAAATTTTATATAAATTAAAAATATTAATAGTTTTTATTAAATCAGCAAATAAATAAGGTATGTAGCCTTTGTAGCCCCCAAGAACCTCATCTGCCCCTTGACCATCTAAAAGAACTTTGATGCCATTGTCGGCGGCAAGGCTCATAACATTCCATTGAGCAAAAATTGATGTTGAAGTGAACGGTTCATCTTGGTGATAAAGAAGGTTGTTCATAGATTCTGAAAAAAGATTATTTAAATCAGGATAAATCTTATGACCTTTGGAGTTTGTATAATTATTTATTAATTCAGCAAAAGCGGACTCGTCATATTTCTTAGTTTTGGAACAAGAAGTGAATGTCTTCATAGATAGAGATGGGATCAGTTGATGTACTATAGATACTATTGCAGATGAATCTAAGCCGCCACTGAGGCAGGCGCCAACCTCCACATCACTTCTAAGTCTAAGTCTTAAAGAATCATATAATAGTTCGGTGTATTGTTTTTGCCAGTCAGATGGTGATAAAGTTTTGATAAAATTAATATTACTTAAATCATAAAATTTATAAGGGGCAATTTTGTTAAAATCATCACTTAGTTTAAAGTGAAAATTCTCTCCAGGCAAAAGTTGTTGAATATTTTCAAACATTGTTTCGCGAGTATTATTTACGCTTCCATAAGACAAAAAAGAACTAGCTTTTCCAAAATTAATTTTTTGATTATGAAAGTTTAAAGAATTTAATTGCTTGATTTCAGAAGCAAAAGATATCTTGTTATCTTTTATTGCAAAATAACATGGTTTAATGCCAAAGCGGTCCCTGGAAGCAAATATTTCTAATCTTTGAGTATCAAGAATTACAAAAGCCCACATGCCATTAAACTTTTGTACACAATTTGCGCCCCATTCAGAATAAGCGGCTAAAATTACTTCTGTGTCAGTTTTAGAAGCAAATTCGTGCCCTAATAATATTAACTCTTGTTTAATTTCTTTATAGTTATAAATTTCTCCATTGTAGGTAATCCAGAGATTATTTCTATAAGACATAGGCTGATGGCCATCTTGACTAAGATCAAGAATAGAAAGTCTTTGATGGCCTAGGGCTGCGTTAACGCGAGGCGAAAGTTGTGGGTATGGTTTTGAAGCAAGCTCGTCAGAATAAATAGTATTTCCCCAAACATTTACTCCTGAATTGTCAGGGCCTCTATGCTTGATGGTATTAAGAGATGTGTGAAATCTTTTTAGATCTATTGGCTGGTTGTTATTTTGGATTAAAGCAGCTATTCCGCACATGATTTATCTTGATGTTTAAATTGTAAAAAGTCATTATGAATTAGTTTATTTCAAATGACAACTAAGCATATTAAGAGGCATAAAATGTCTTATGAAACTCAGATTATAAATAAGGCTTCAGTATGAAAAGTGAATTATCAGAGAAATTAAATAATAAAACAGCTGTAATTGGTGTTTTAGGGTTGGGTTATGTCGGTTTACCTTTAGTTTTGCGATATAGTAAGGTTGGTTACAGAGTCATTGGTTTTGATATTGACGATGAAAAAGTAAACAAACTTAACGATGGTGTAAGTTATATTAAGCATATACAAGGCACAGATATTGTTAACGCTAAAGAAAGCGGCTTTTTATCAACTATAGATTTTTCAAAGACAAAAGATTGCGACGCGTTAATTGTGTGTGTTCCAACTCCTTTAAATAAATATCGTGAACCAGATTTAAGCTATATCTTGTCAACCATGAGTAAGTTAGAGCCCTTTTTAAGGAAGGGGCAAGTCTTATCTCTTGAAAGCACAACTTACCCTGGCACAACAGATGAAGAACTTCTGCCATATGTAGAACGTGCAGGCTTAAATGTTGGAAAAGACTTTTTCTTAGTTTATAGCCCTGAAAGGGAAGATCCTGGCAACCTAAAGTTTGCAACACATGAAATTCCTAAAGTAGTGGGAGGGTATACTCCTGCTTGTAGAGATATAGGCGTAGACCTTTACTCTCATGCAATTAATAAAGTTGTTCCGGTCAGCTCTACTCGAGCTGCTGAAATGACAAAATTATTGGAGAATATACACAGAGCAGTGAACATCGGCTTAGTAAATGAGATGAAAATTGTGGCCGACAGAATGGGCATCGATATACATGAGGTTATATCTGCTGCAGCGACAAAGCCTTTTGGCTTTACCCCTTATTATCCAGGACCAGGCTTGGGTGGACACTGCATACCAATTGATCCTTTTTATTTAACTTGGAAGGCTCGAGAGTTTGGCTTGCATACAAGATTTATTGAGCTTGCTGGAGAAGTAAATACTGCTATGCCAGAGTATGTTGTAACCAAAATATCACATGGGCTTAACAAGCGAGGAAAACCAATTAATGGTAGTAAGATTTTAGTGTTAGGAATAGCTTACAAAAAAAATGTAGATGATATGAGAGAGTCTCCGTCTGTATTAATCATGGAACAATTGAGAGATAAAGGTGCTGAAGTTTCATACTCTGACCCTTATGTTTTAAGCTTTCCGAAAATGAGAGAGCATTATTTTGATCTATCTTCAGTTTCTTTAGAGCCAGAGACGATAAAGAAGTATGATTGTGTTGTTTTGGCTACCGATCACTCTGACTTTGATTATGAAATGATTTTATCAAACTCGAAGTTACTAGTTGATACAAGAGGTGTTTACTTAGAACCCAGAGAAAATATAATTAAGGCTTAATAATATGATGTTTGCAGAAAATAGATTTATTAAAAATAGAAAAATTAAAGCAGCAGTTATTGGTTGTGGTAGAATATCTTTTAAACATTTTGACGCCATTGATAAGCATAATTCGAATATAGAGTTAGTTGCTGTTTGTGATAATAACAAAACAAAATTAGATGCTGCATCTGAAAAATATAAAGTTAAAGGCTATAATAATTTATCTAATGTTCTAAAGAATTCTGATGCTGATATATATATTCTGTGTACCCCCTCAGGCGTCCATGCTCACCAGGCGGTTGAAATAGCCAATCATGGAAAGCACATAATCACGGAAAAACCTATGGCCACTAAGTGGCCTGATGGCATTAAAATGGTAAAGGCCTGTGATGAGAATGATGTTTTTTTATTTGTAGTAAAGCAAAATCGTCATAATGCAACACTTCAGTTATTAAAGAAGGCTATTGACCAGGGGCGCTTTGGAAAAATAAATATGGTGAATTTAAATGTCTTTTGGTCAAGACCTCAAGAGTATTACGATCAAGATGAATGGCGTGGTACATGGGAGTTTGATGGTGGTGCTTTTATGAACCAAGCTAGTCACTATATTGATTTACTTAATTGGATGATTGGTCCGGTAGAAAGTATTCATGCATACACGGCAACTTTAGGTAGAGAAATTGAGGCGGAAGATTCTGGTGTAATATCATTAAAGTGGCGATCTGGAGCATTAGGCAGTGTAAATGTAACAATGTTAACTTATCCAAAGAACTACGAGGGTTCAATCACGATCCTTGGAGATAAGGGTACGGTGCGAGTTGGTGGGCTTGCTGTTAATGAAATACAGACATGGGATTTTGCTGATGTAAGGCCTGAAGATGATGAGATCAAAAGTGCCAACTATGAAACGACAAGTGTTTATGGATTTGGGCATCCTCTATATTATGACAACGTTATTAAATCAATTAGGGGGCAAGAGCGTCCATATACAGATGGACGGTCTGGATTAAAGGCTTTGGAATTATTGATAGGTGCATATCTGTCAGCACGAGACGGTAAAAGAGTTACATTACCTTTAGAATTATAGGAAGTTTTATGTCAATAACGGTACATCCAACTGCAATAATAGACAATGGTGCTGAAATTGGGGCTGGAAGTCGAATTTGGCATTGGGTTCATATATGTTCTAAAGCGGTAATAGGAAAAAATTGTTCTTTTGGGCAGAATGTATTTGTTGGAAATGATGTTGTTATTGGCGACAATGTTAAAATTCAGAATAATGTTTCCGTGTATGATAGTGTAATATTAGAGGATGATGTGTTTTGTGGGCCAAGCATGGTTTTTACGAATGTGATTAATCCAAGAAGTCACGTCATAAGAAAAAATGAATACAAAAAAACTGTTGTAAGAAAAGGTACGAGTATTGGTGCAAATGCTACAATTATCTGTGGGATAGAGCTTGGTCAGTATTGTTTTATCGCAGCAGGTGCCGTGGTTAATAAAAATGTAGCACCATATTCATTAATGGCTGGAGTTCCTGCTTTGCGAAAGGGCTGGATCTGTGTATGCGGTGTTCAGCTTCCTAAAAAAACAGGTGAAGTTTCATGTAGTAACTGTAAAAAGTATTTTCAAATTACAGAAATAGAATGTGTAGAGAAATAGGAGATAATTATGGAAATTCCATTTGTTGATTTAAAACCACAATATGAAGATTTAAAAGTAGAAATAAATAAAAACATACAAAATGTATTAAACCATGGAATGTTTGTGCTTGGTCCAGAGGTAAAAGAATGTGAAGAAAAATTAGCAACTTTCACTGGAGTGAAGCATGCAGTAACCTGCAGCAACGGTACCGTTGCTCTTTCTCTAGCTTTAATGGCTATTGGGATAAAACCTGGGGATGAAATAATCACAACTTCATTTTCATTTATTGCAACGGCTGAGGTAATTGTGTCTGCTGGTGCTACACCAGTATTTGTGGATGTAGATCCAGTCACGTATAATATTAATACTGAGAATATTGAGGCAGCAATAACAAAAAAAACAAAGGCAATTATGCCAGTGTCCTTATATGGCTTAACTGCAGATATGGATGAAATAAATCGAATTGCTGAAAAGTATGACTTAAAAGTAATAGAAGATGGAGCTCAAAGTTTTGGAGCTACATATAAAGGTAAGTACTCAGGAAATCTTAGTTTGTTAGGTACTACAAGTTTTTTTCCAGCAAAGCCCCTTGGGTGTTATGGAGACGGTGGAGCTGTTTTTACTAATGATGATGAGTTAGCAGAAACAATTAAGCAACTAAGGCATCATGGGCAGACAGAGAGATACTACCATCCAATAGTTGGAATGAATGGGAGAATGAATACTTTGCAGTGTGCAATTTTAATACCTAAGATTAAAAGGTATGAAAAAGAAATAAAGATGAGACAGGCCGTAGCAAACAGATATTCAGAGGCTTTAAATAATTATGAAAGTAAAGAATTTATTTTACCAAAAATACCATTAGATAGAACAAGTGTTTGGGCTCAATATACGATAAAGAGTCATAATAGAGAGAGCGTAATCGCAAAACT
Organism: Bdellovibrionales bacterium; assembly: GCA_022450595.1. Lineage (GTDB taxonomy): Bacteria > Bdellovibrionota > Bdellovibrionia > Bdellovibrionales > UBA1609 > JAKUPT01. The sequence goes on along the minus strand of JAKUPT010000022.1, from coordinate 11,112 downwards.
AAAAGAAAAAGGTGTGCCTACAGCCATACATTATCCAAAAACAATGGCAGATCAGCCAGCTTATAGAGATGTTAGTAAAATACATGATATATCGGTATCACAAGAGCTTGCCAATAATGTTTTTAGCTTGCCAATGTATGCTGACATGCCAGAAGAAGTGCAAAACAAAATTATAGAATCAGTTATCAGTATATTATGACACTAGATTTGGTTAAGCAAAAATATATAAATGAAATATATTCGCAATCTGTTGGAGTGCATGAAGTTCACAATGATATAGATTTGCCTGACGAATTATTTAATTTATTTATTAGAAAAGAAGAGTTCGACAATAAAATAAGAGATCAATGGGGTCTCTGGGAGCATCCTTATTCTGATAATTATCAGAGAGGAAAGTTATGGTATCCAGAAATAAATAAGTTTTTTTTTGAAAACTATAAAACAAATTTTAAAAATGTTTGGCCTGATAATCATAAGTTTGCTTTATGCATAACTCATGATGTTGATCAAATTTCCGAAAAAAAAACCTTTTGTGAAAAAGCTCGATTATTTAATAACAGGAGGGTTTCTGGCCAAAAAAAAATAGAAGCCATGTTAAAGACATTAGCCTCTCTAACAAAAATAAATTCATATGGTTGTGAAACAGAAAAAACAATAAAATGGTTATTGGATACAGAAAAAAAATATGAGGCATCAGCTTCTTATTTGTTTCATGTATACCCCTCGAAGAAAAAAAGTAAATATGACTGTACATATAGTTTTTCAGATACATATAAATTCAATAAATCTAAAATAAATGTTGCTGATTTATGTAAAGAATTAAAAAAACAAGGTCATGATGTGGGGTTGCACGGGAGTATTCATTCGGGTACTGATTATGACATAATGGCCTATGAAAAAGACTTTATAGAAAACATATTAGAAGAAGATATTGTTAGCTTGAGGCAGCATTATCTAAATTTTGATATTAGAAAAACTCCGGGTATTATTAATAAATGTAAATTTCAAATAGATTCAACTCTAGGTTTCAATAGAAATATTGGATTTAGAAGTGGAATTTGCTCTCCATATAGATGGTACGACTGTAGTACGAAGAAGATTTTAGATTTTATAGAAGCACCATTAATTATTCAAGATGCAGCTTTGTTTTCAAGCACAGCACTTGAATTTAATCTGAATATGGCGAAATCCACAGTTAATAAGATAATCAATCAAGTTGAGAAATATTACGGATGTTGTACAATTTTATTTCATCCACACCTCTTTGTTTACGCTGAATATCGAGAACTTTATGAATCGATACTTGAAAACGCAAAAAAAAATGGAGCATGGCTGTGTTCTTTAGAACAATTAAATTCACATTGGAGAAAGAAAAAAATACTTAATGGAGATAATTAAAAAGATTGGACCAATTAATTTAGAAGAAATTAGTGCTGTTGGTATGCTATATGGAAAAATTGATCCTAAATATAAAAGTATGGCTTACGTTAAAGCATTGTTTAATGAAAATCCAGCAGGTTATTCTATTCATATATTTGTAAAAGACAAGAAAGAGTTCATTGGTCACTATTGTATTATTCCAATTAAATGTTATGGAGAAGAGCAAGATTTCCTTTCTGGAAAAGCGGAGGCTTTTTTTGTAAAGGAAAAATATCGAGATAGTGTTATTGAGTTGAATGGTAAAACTAAATCAATTTCTCATGCAATGTGTGAAATATTGTACGATTTAGCTAAAGAGCAAGGAATAAAGGTAATTCATGTTGTATGTGATAGAAGATTAGCTATTTTTCATAAATTATTTGGTTTTAAAGTCTATAAATATAATATTTATAATCATAGATTTTATATTAATTATTATTATGACCATAAATTTATATCAAGGTTACAAAAATTAATTTTGATTTTTATGACACCAATTATATCAATTGTTCCTGCAAAAAGTAATGGCTACATAAATAAGCGTATTAAAACTAATTGGGGTATAAAAGAAAGTGAAGACTTCATTAAGTGGCTTCAAAAAATTAATGTATTAAAAACATATGGAGATGCAGAAGGGATTACATATATTGAAAACTTACAATTAAAAGAAATTGCTGAAGTGCCTAATTCATTTAGTTCAATTAAAAAAATTCATTTATTTTTAAAGTACTTGTTAAATTCAAAAGAACAAAGCCTTGTTCGATTAAGAGCTAAGAGGATGTATATTATAATGAATTTATTGGGAGCTGTAGTTAGTTCACATGAAGTAATAATTTTAACATTGAATTTAGATAATGAACAGATGGGGAGCCCAGAGTTCAGTATTTATTTTGATTCACCATTTTAGAGCAAAGATGATTAACAAAAAATTTATAAATAGTACAAAAAGAATAATATTTCATTACCCTTTAAGTATTGATAAATATGGAAAATCAGGCAGTACATTAAGGCCATACAAAATGATTAAAGCATTTGAGGACTGTGGGTACTTTGTTGATGTTGTCTCTGGTGATGTAAATAGTAGGAAAGAAGCCATAAGAACGATTAAAAATAATTTTAAAAAAGGTATTAGGTATGATTTTTTATATTCAGAAAGCACAACAATGCCCACGCTTCTTTGTGAGAAAAATCATATTCCTAAATCACCTTTATTAGATTATTTATTTTGGTTTTGGTTTAAAAGAAATTGTGGGCCAGTTGGATTGTTTTATAGAGATATATACTGGAGATTTAATGATTATAAAAGTAACCTAAATTTTCTGAAACGAACGTATGCAAAATTTTTTTACTGGGCTGACCTTGTTGCATATCGATTAATAGTTAATGTAGTTTTTCTCCCGTCGAATTTGATGATAAGCTATATTCCAAAATTTATAAGACCAAAAAGTTATCATTCCTTGCCTCCAGGGTGTGATTTAAAGGAGACTAAAGATAAAAAAGATAAAAAAGACCTTCGATTACTTTATATTGGGTCTATTGCTCCTCCTTATTATAATATCAAGCCATTGCTTGAGGTCATGAGCAGAAGTGAATTTGCGAAGCTAATTATATGTTGTCCAAAAGATCAATGGGTTAAGTACTCGCATTTGTATGATGAGACTATAAATAATAATATAAATATAGTTCATGAAAGCAATAAAAATTTAGATAAGCTTTATGAAGAGTCAGATTTTGTAGTTGTGTTTCGTGAAAATAATGAATATTTAAAATTTTCTATGCCATATAAAATATTTGAGGCAATAGGCTATAATAAGCCAATTATAATAAATAAAGATTGTGAGGCTGGTAGGTATATTAATTACTATCGTATTGGTGCAACCGTATCGAGTGGCGAAGAATTGTATAATTTGCTATTGAAGATAAATAATGAAAGATCAATTATTGATCAATATATTGTAAATATTAAAAATAATAAAAATAAATTTACATGGCAAGCAAGAGCATTAGAAGCAAAAAATAAATTAATGGAAAATAATGAAAATAGTCATTTTAGGACCTAAAAACTCAATACACCTATGTAGGTGGGCAAATAGTCTTTATGATTTTGGACATGAAGTTTATGTAATCTCATGTCATAAAGGCATTGGTGAATTAAATCCAAACATAAAAGGATATGATTTACTGTTTAATCCCCCCCTTGGCTACTTCTTTAACTATATACAACTAAAGAAACTAATAAAAAAAATAAGCCCTGATATATTGCATGTTCATTATGCTAGTGGCTATGGATTACTTGGGGCTTTTAGTAAGTTTTCCCCTCAATTTCTATCAGTATGGGGTAGTGATGTAAATTCATTTCCTTATAAAAATTTATTTAACAAAATGATAATAATACATAATCTTAAATGTGCTGATTTTATTTGTGCAACAAGTAAATCACTAGCTGAAAGTGTAATAAAATTAAATAAGGATTTTGCTAATAAAATTGAAATTATACCTTTTGGTATTGATATACATAAATTTAAAAAAATAAAGCGCAAAAAAATAGATCAAATGTTTACAATTGGAACAGTTAAGAGCCTTGAGAAGATATATGGTATAGACATTCTTATTGATGGATTTAATGAGTTTTTAAAAAAAATTAATAGAATGCAAAATAAAAAAAGTACCTTTAAGTTAAAAATTATTGGAAGTGGGTCATTAAATAATTCACTAAAAAAAAAGTGTAAAAAGTTAAAACTAGAAAGTGAAATAGAGTTTATAGAAAAAGTTAATCATCGCCAAGTTCCAGGAATGCTTAATAGTATAGATATTTATGTTGCTATGAGCAGAGAGGAGAGCTTTGGTGTGTCAGTACTAGAGGCTTCGGCGTGTGAAATACCTGTTATAGTGTCTGAGGTTGGTGGGTTGCCAGAGGTTGTCGTTAATAACAAAACCGGCTTTATAATCAAAAATGAAGATGCAAAATCTTTGGCAGATAAAATATATCATCTTTATTGCAGCTCAAAATTGCGCATAGAGATGGGTGCGAATGGTAGAAGTTTTGTTAAATCAAATTATAAATGGGAAGACTCTGTTAAAAAGTTACATACTCTTTATTACAAGGCGGTTAGGTAACTATGAGAATCGCTATATTAACTCAGTATTTTGAACCTGAAATTGGTGCTCCACAAGTGAGGTATACTAACTTCATTAATCAACTTAAGGAAAATAATTGTAAAATTGAAGTCGTGACGGGAATGCCAAATCACCCTGTAGGTGAGATATATAATGGATACAAAGGCTGTTTTTACAAAAAAGAAATACAAAGTAATTTAGTAATACACCGTGTATGGTTATATGCTTCAACAGGGAAGAGTTTAAAAAGGTTATTTAGTTATCTCAGTTTTTGCATTACTTCTATATATGGATTGTTGAAAATAAAGAAACCACAGTTTTTAATTGTAGAATCCCCTCCGCTATTTATCGGGATCACTGCAATTTGTTACTCTAAAATATTTAATGTTCCATATATATTTAATGTGGCAGACCTATGGCCTGATTCAATATTAGAAATGAAGATGATAAAAAAAGGTTTTTTTTATTTATGTTTATTATGGATTGAAAAATATATATATAAAAACGCAAAATATGTAAATGCTGTTACTGTAGGAATTAAATATAAATTAATAAATCAAAAAAAAGTAAATCCTAAGAAGATTTTATTTTTACCTAATGGTGTTGATACCGATATATTTAATCCTAATAAAGATAAAAATGATCAAATTTTATCAAAACTGGGTTTGCAGGATAAAAAAATAATTATATATGCTGGAACCATTGGATATGCCCAAAATTTAGATATATTACTCTTAGCAAGTAAACAATTAGAATCTACTCATCCTGATATTGTAACGATAATTATCGGAGACGGGCCTGAGAAGCCAAGACTCCTAAAGTTACTAAAAAAAGAAAGTATAAGAAATGTATATTTTCTTGAGTCGGGGACCTATCAATATGTAGCTAAATTAATGAGCTTATCTTGGGCTGGGTTTGTATCATTGAGAGATATAGAATTATTTTATGGTGCTCGGCCATCAAAATTATTTCCAATAATGTCGAGTGCTTTACCAGTTATACTTTCTGCAAAGGGAGAATCTGCTGATTTAATAGAGAAAGCTAAAGCTGGTGTAATTTCTGCGCCAGATGATGTTGATGATCTGGTTAGAAATATCAAGTACTTATATAGTCTTAATGACAATACTTTTGGTATAAACGGAAGAAACTATGTTATAAAATATTTAAGTTGGAAAAAAATTGTGAAAGAGTGGCTAGAAGAACTGAATAAAAGGAACAAAGATGATAAATGAAGTCTCATTCTCTCAGCCCTTAATTGAAGAAGAGGATATTCAGGCTGTTGAAGAAGCTCTTAGGAGTGGGTGGATATCCCGTGGACCCAAAGTATCTGAATTTGAGGAAAAATTTAAAAACATTGTTGGCGCAGAAGATGCATTAGCTCTAAATTCATGTACTGCTGGCTTGCACTTAGCCCTTAAGGTGCTTAATCTTAAAGAAGGTGATGAAGTAATCACAACAACAATGACATTTGCTGCAACAGCAAATGTCATTGAGCATGTCGGCGCAAGACCAATATTTGTAGATGTTGAGCAAGATAGCCTTTTGCTAGATCCTAAAAAACTACAGTTAGCGATTACAAAAAAGACAAAGGCAATTATTGTTGTCCATTTTGCAGGAGCTGCTGCAGATATGACTACAATTAATGATATTGCTTATAAAAATAATATTCATGTAATAGAGGATGCCGCACATGCATTTCCGACAAAATACAATGATAATTATATTGGAAGCAGTAATAATTTAGTCGCTTTTAGTTTTTATGCAAATAAAAACATTACAACAGGTGAGGGTGGAATGTTAGTTGGCCCTAAAGAGTTAATTAAGAAGGCCCGAATATTAAGCTTACATGGCCTTGATACAGATGCCTGGGCTAGATTTACGCAAAAGGGAAAAAAGGATTATGATGTTATTGTTCCAGGTTACAAATATAATATGACTGACGTGCAAGCGGCTTTAGGTATTTCTCAATTAAATAAAGTGTTTGAGATGCAGTCAAAAAGAAAAAGTTTTTATAAAAGATATATAGAAAAATTTAATAACTCAATTTTTTTTGATTATTTAAACTTTCAAAGCATTGAGGACTCATCAGTTCATTTGATGATTATAAAGCTTAATTTAAATAAATTGAGTATAAATCGCGATAAATTTATAGAAGAGTTAAAAAATTATAATATTAGTACATCGATTCATTATAAGCCTTTACATATGCATAATTATTACAAAGATAAATATAACTTTAATTCCAATGATTATCCTGTAGCATATAATTTATACGAGAGAATTATCTCCCTGCCAATCTCGCCAAAACTATCATTTGAAGAAATTGACTATGTATCTTCTAAAGTTTTAACAATATGTGAAAAATTCAAAAGTAATTTATGACTAAGCGTTTGTTTGATTTATTTTTTTCTTTTTTAGCTATTATTCTTTTGTCACCGATATTTATATTTTTAGTTATTTTAATTTATTTTACAGAGGGTTTTCCTGTATTTTATTTACAAGAGCGAATTGGTTTTAAAGGTAAAAATTTTAAAATTATTAAATTTAGAACTATGCATAGAAATGCAGATAAAGAGGGGCCTTTGATAACTGTTGATAAAGATCAAAGGATAACCAAGATAGGTGGCTTTTTACGTAGATATAAACTTGATGAGCTTCCACAGATATTTAATGTTTTCAAGGGGGAGATGAGTTTTGTCGGGCCACGACCTGAAGTAGAAAAATATGTTAAAATGTATAATATGCAACAAAGACGAGTATTAGATTTACTTCCGGGTATTACGGATCCAGCTTCGCTGTACTATATTTCTGAAGAAGAAGTTTTGGCAAATGTTAAAAATCCTGAGCAGCACTATATTAATGTAATCATGAATGATAAAATTAATATTAATCTTAAGTATGCAGAGAAAGCTAATATATTTTTTGACTTTATTATTATTTTGAAAACCATTATTATGGCTATAAAAAAATAGGAGATCTTAATGCCAGAAGTTTATAATAAAATCTCTGTTAATGAACTAGTAAAGCAAATGAAATTAAAGAAATTAAACATTCATGGTGATTCTAGTAGGGTTATAAAAAATGCGGAGCCATTCAATAAAGCCAGCAAAGATACATTAACGTTTAGTGTAAATGGAAATATTGAAGATATAGAGCAATCTAAAGCGGATATTATAATCTGTAATATCAAAAATATTAATTCTGAGTTTGAAGGTAAAACATTAATTTGTGTTGAGGATCCAAGGTTTGTATTTATAAAATTCCTAGAGAGATTAATGAGTAAAGATGGTGAAACCGGGATACACTCAACTGCAATTATAGACTCTGAAGCAGTTATTGAACAAAATGTCTACATTGGACCTTACTGTGTAATTGGAAAAGCACACATTCAAGAGGGCACAAAAATATTAGCTAATACCTATGTCTTTGATAATGTTGAAATAGGCAAAAATGTTTTAATAAAGCCTGGTGCTGTACTTGGAGGAGAGGGCTTTGGATTTCAAAAAGATTGGGATGGTAAATATCATAAGTTTCCGCATATTGGTAAGTTAGTTATAGAGGATGATGTTTACATTGGCTCACAAACTTGCATTGATCGTGGAACTCTTGTGGAAACGAGAATTAAAAGAGGAACAAAAATTGATAATTTTTGTCATATTTCTCATAACGTACAAATAGGTGAAAACTGTATTCTAACGGCAGGAACTGAATTATCGGGAAGCGTCTGTGTTGAAGATAATGTATGGTTTTCGCCAACATCAAATGTAGTTGAAGGAATTAAAATTGGCAGTAATTCATTTGTTGGAATTGGGTGTAGTGTATCTAAAAATATAGAGCCCAACACAAGAGTTATTCCGCAACATAGGGTTTTTTATCTCGATAATGAAGAAGCTTAACGGTCAATAAATTGTTGTTGCCAAAGCTCTAGAGACAATAATCCCCATATATTCCTGCCAAAAGTTGATTCAGACTTTATTAAAGATTCAATATCAAATTTTTCGTTAATATATATGCGATTTTTGGCTTTTTGTGATTTAAATGTATCCATAACAAACTCATTTGTTTTACCTTCCTTTGAAATCCATTTTTGTAAAGGAACTGGAAAGCCCATTTTATCTTTTCTGTTAACAATTTCATCTGGTAAAATATTATTGAAGCTAATATTTAAAAGTCTTTTTAGCTCTCCATTTTTAAACTTAATCATTGGAGGGATACTTGCTGCTAGTTCTACAAGAGGGTGATCTAAAAAAGGAACTCTTGATTCAATGTTATTTGCCATGCTGACACGATCCTCTACATGAAGCAGTGCTGGCAATAATGTTTTGAAATCAAAATGAGTCATACTGTCAAAATATGATTCAGTTCCAACGTTGTGGCCCCAGAAAATATCTTGAAATTCAGAAAAGGTTTCTTCAGGTTTGAATACGTCAGGATTTAAATACTTTTGAAAGCCAACAGCTCGGTTAATTAGTCTAAAATATCTCTTGTCTCGTTCTTCAAATAATCCTTCTGAAAATAGTTTTTGTAATAAAGGTTTATAAGTTCTTAATGATTTAAGGTTAGGTATAATTGATTCATAGCTTACAATATAGTTACCATCATACAATGTGCCTTCAATGGCACCTTTTATACATTGTTCAAAATAAGCAATTAAGTATCTAGTATATCCTCCAAATATTTCATCGCCTCCCTGTCCGCCCAAAACGACTTTTAAGTGTTTTTTTACTAACGAGGAAACCATGTATTGAGGAAATGTTCCAGGGCCTGCAGTAGGTTGATCTAGGTAATAAATTATATCGTGTATATTTTCTAAGAAGTCATCTTCTGTAATGTTTAACTCAAATAGCTCTATATTGTTTTTCTCAGCGACCAGTCTTGCATATTGAGATTCATCAAACAGTTGGTCTTCAGAAAATTTTCCAATAAAGCCCTTAAGGTTAACGTTGGGGCGATTTTTTCTCATTAGTGTTGCTATTAAGCTCGAGTCAATCCCTCCGCTAATATAGCTTCCCACTTCAACATCGCTTCTTAAGTGTTTATTAGTAGAGTCATAAAAGTAATTATTTAACTCTTGAATAAAGTATTGTTCAGTGTGATCTAAATCAAAATTATATTCAACTTCCCAGTACTTGTTTATGGTCATATTGAAATCTCTATCAATATAACCGCAATGAGCGGGTTTAAGTTGATATATATCGTTAAACAATGTTTTGTCGCCTATACAAAATTGAAAGGTAAAGTAGTCTGTTAAACCTTGGTGATTCATGCTGATATTATTTTTAAACTTTAAAAGAGTTTTAATTTCAGATGCAAAATAAAACTTATTATTTTCTATAAAGTAGTAAAAAGGCTTTATGCCAAAACGATCTCTAGCAAAAAATAGTTTTTTCCTCTTCTCATCCCAAATTGCAAAGGCAAACATTCCTCTTAAATATTTTGGACAATCTTCACCCCATTTTTGATAGGCTTTAAGTATAACCTCAGTATCTGAAGTTGTTTTAAAATTTTCAATGCCAAGTTCACTACGTAGTTCAATGTAATTGTAGATCTCTCCATTAAACGTAATAGTAAAAGATGAGTCTTTCATGGGCTGACTACCATGATCTAAATCAATAATACTAAGTCTAGTATGGGCTAGGCCTACCATTTGATCGGGAGATACCCAAGTGCCTTTACCATCGGGCCCTCTATGATGTTGAACAGAATTAATTAAGTCTAGCTGGCTGGCTATCTCTTTCTGATTGATTTTTGAGGCTGCGACAACTCCGCCAATACCGCACATAAAACATCCTTAATTATTAAAAATTTGAGAATTATTATGCCTTTTGTGAATAGATTAGTGTAGTATTTTCTGGCTAAGCTAAGATGCTTTGTGACGTTACAACTCTTCTTATGAAGGTTAGTTTGAAAATTATTATATATTTTATATTTTTTGGAGAAAATTATGAGTGATGTTTTCGTTCATCCCACAGCCATTGTAGAGGATGGTGTTGAGTTTAAAGATGGTGTTAAAGTTTGGCACTTTGCTCACATAAGAAACGGAGTTAAGCTAGGCCCTAAGGTGTCAATTGGGAAATCTGTGTATGTAGATGCAAATGTACGAATTGGCGAGGGAGCTCGAATTCAAAACTCAGTTAATATTTTTTCGGGTGTTAATATTTCAGACTGGTGCTTTGTCGGGCCCTCTGTAGTTTTCACAAACGATCTAAGTCCAAGAGTCGGTGTTAAGCAATGGAATATTGTTGATACTTATTTAGATGTTGGAGCTTCAATTGGAGCTGGTGCTGTAATTAGGTGTGGAATTAGAATTGGCTCCTTCTCAATGGTTGGAGCTGGTGCAGTAGTTACAAAAGATATTCCTCCATTTCATTTGGCGCTTGGCCTTCCGGCTGAAAATATTAAAAAAGTCTGTGCTTGTGGTAAAGAATATTTACCCTTAGACTCAAATAAGAAAGAGCTCATTTTAGATTGTCGACATTAATGTTTAAGTCGTGTGTTGATTGTATCAGCTACTCAATTGTTGGTTAAGCTATAGCACTAAAATTTATAATAAGAGATCATTTTTTGGGCTATTCT
>JAKUPT010000021.1 GCA_022450595.1 Bdellovibrionales bacterium | reverse complement strand
AGCTACAAATTACAGGGGAATACTTTTGGTAGAGCGTTTCAATATATCTGGGATGGTTTCTAAATTCTGATTTAGGTTTATATAGATTCAAAAAGCCCGTTACTGTGTTTATTTTCCCCAATAAGATATTGAAAACTATGGATCTATTAATTTAAATTAATTTTTTACACATGTGGCAAACTTTCTAGCGCCACCGCCGGCTTCAAAGTAGCCAAGATCAGCTCTGGTGAATCCGGTTGGACATGAGCTTGCAGGGTTATGGCCATCGCAGTCAGCCTGAGCTTTAATGGAGCCTTGAGTTTGCATAAAGATGCCACAATGGGCACCGGAGGGCATACTGGCCCAGTTGCCACCGCCGCCGCCAACACAGCTACTAACTTCACCACTGGCGTCTATCATTACTTCTATTGGAACTTCAATGGGTGACATTGAAAGGTTGGTATTTTTTGCTTTAGCAAATACTAATAAGTTTGCAACGCCTGAGCCGTTGGCTGGGATATTGTTTGGGTTGGTCAGCACAATGGAGTCTAATTGAAGCTGGTCATAAGTGTTTTTTACAGAGGCTGTGTTTGGAGAAATAAAAAGGTTGCCGTATTTATCACTGATTTCAAAATTATTAAAGACCGAATTGCTCGGATCACTAAAGCTGATTGGGAAAGTTATTGCCGTATTACAAGCGGTGGGCTCATTGATGATTCGTCCTAAATCTTTTTCAAGGTTTATCTTACTAAGTTTACTCTCATATACTTTCAAGTCATTCATCTGTTTGCTAAATACTGACATTGAGCCGTACAACACAACAGATAGAATTCCCACAACAATCATTAACTCTACTAATGAGAATCCTTGATTTTGTTTTTGAGACATAACATCTCCTTAAGTTGACGTGCTCAATATAATTATTAGCAAAATCAGTACCATTATTTTCTTTATATAAGACACTTTAAAGCTTTTAATACGAGCTGAGGTTTTCTCAATGATTAACCTTTTATCACTATATAATATTTAGACGCAAAAACCTCTTATGTATCATTATAAGAAACAGCTAAGTTTTTTACTTCTTAAAGTTACTTTACAAAATATCTGATGTTCATCTACTCAGTTTCAAATTTTTTATTATAAAAGCTCGTCGATCGAAATTAGTTTTTTATTCAAACGAAAGGCATCTGAATAAATCAACAACAGACCTTTTACCTCCGCATATCCAAGAGTAAAGTTGCCAAGATCTGGCTGTGGTTCCGTAGGTTCATAGCCATGGTTTCTTTTAATGGAGCATAAGTAAATGCGACTGAAAGTTTGATAGTCATTTGGTACCCCAACAACAACTCCCTCAAAGTAGTAGTCTTTGTTATTATAAATGTCTCCAGCCAACAAATATTTATGATCCTCTTTTAAACAGTCTTTCACAATAAAGGGCTTTAAATTTTTAAGCTCTGCTCGATCAATCAGACTGTAGTCTTTTTTAATTTTGCCCATAAAAAGAGGCTCATGGATTGACAGACTTAAACTATTGCTTTTTGCAGATAAGCTGTAAAAACTTTGTCTTTCATGACTAACATCACTTTGATCATGACCTGCCACCAAATAATTTAAAGTGACGGCGTTGATAGAATAAGTGAAGTTTAATAAAAAAAGTAGAACTGTCATTTCTCCCCCCCCTTGAAATTTAGATGTCACTTATGCAATACAAAATTTTTTAGGACAACTGAAGCTAAGTGCATTCAGTTAAATAAAAATAAAAATAAAATGAGAATAGACTCGATATACTTTAAAGAAAATGGAATTCTAAGTTAAAAAAGAGGTTCTATAGAAATAGAGAACCTCTTTTTTATATTGCTAAAATAACGATTTACAACTCATAACCTGAGGTGAAGCGCTTGGTTTTTTAACCGGAAAGCCTTCTGGCAACATGACACCTTTTGTGCTTTCAGCAATCTCTTGTCGGAATAAAGCATTTACATCTGCCACATCTTTTGGAATTAGCTTGGGGCTTATAAATTCAGCCTCTTTATTTCTATAAGCTTTGCTCTCACGATCTCTTATTTTCTTAGCATCATGAGCGACCAATGGCTTTGATAAATATTTAAACTTAACCTTTTCAAGCACACCCATTTCGCTAAAAAACCTTGGTCTACCAATCTCGTCACGAGTGTACTGGTGATTTCTTACCATTTCTGCTTTTCTTTCAAACTCTTTATTATCCACCCACTCTAAAACCATACTCTTCTTTTGTTTTTCATAAAAACCTTGCAATTGCTTATCAAGAAACTCACCTTTTTTTGCTAGGTTATATCCTAAACGAATGAAAGAATCATAATTCAGCAATAAGGCATCTAATGCCATTTTTTCTGATTCTTTCATCCATTTTTTAAACTCATCAGTAAAAATTTTGTGATCTTCTGGAGATAAGGAGTTTGCAAATTGCAATAAACTCATATTGTTAGGAATTGATTGCTTACCAAAGGCTTCACTTAAACCAAGAGCTAAAATACCCATTCTGGCTATATCAGACGCTCTTTGTATATCATTTTGCTTTCCGTGGTCGTGAGTCTCTTCTTTTGTAACTAAAGTCTCTGCGACCCATCCCCCATGCAATGTTGCCATTTGTCTTAATAAGTAATCCTTTGTTTGTCTAGTGCCCTTGACTGGTAGCGAGCTAGCTAGTCCTGAATAATAAATCCACTGCCCATTGATGTCAGTAACACCAGGTTTTATTTTAACTCCAAGAGGCTTTTCTGAGTCACCTAAAAAAACTTGTTGTGTTACCGAGTGGCCAGCCTCATGGTAAGCTGTTCGTGCTCTAGCCTTCTTTGAGCTCTTTATTTGAAAATCAAAGGGTTTTCCTTCCACAAACAATATAAGGTTTTTGTTAGCACTTGGTATTTTTACATTTAAGTAAATGCCTTTATTATCTTGTTTACCTTCAAATAGATAATTTTCAGCTTTTTTATTATGTTCTTTTGTTTTTTCCTCATTAAGCGACAGTATAACTTCTGATCCAATTTCTATATTGTTGTAAATTAAAAGCTGACGAAGCTCTGAAACAAAGTTTGTATTTACAAATCTATCAATACTTGCACCTTGATCTTTTAAGGTGAAACCCTCACGCTCAAATAGCTCAATCACTTTATAAGCTTGACCGGAGCTTTCAAAAGCCGCCTTAAACCAATGTGTTTCTTTATTTGGTCTAAATGTTGAATTAAAGGCTTGTTTTATTTTTAGAAAAAACATCTCTCGTATTGATTTAAAGTTTAATGGAGGAAAGAAAAATATTCTTTCCATACCAATTCTTTTAATTAAGGCATCAGGAAAATACTTTAAAAGTAAATTCTCTTGTGCACCTAGATTTTTACTCGCTCTATTATAGATTTCAAGCATTGAAAAATGTCTTTCCAATTCCGGAATCTCTTTAGGAATCCCTTCATACCATTCTTGTCCAACATTTCCAGTCAATAAGAAGGTGACATTGGCCATTTTTCGACCACCGACTTCTCCCTCACGGAAATAGTCGTATAAAATCTCTATACCCTTCATGTTTGCATTTGTGATTTCATCAATAACAACAAGTAGTTTGCCATTAAATCGATCAAACTCTTTTTGAAATTTAGATTTGTCTTTTGGATCATCTTGGTTATAGCCAAAATTTGCTTTCCACTCTAATTCGTGAGTAATATCATTTCCTGACAAAGTCCATATTCGGCTGGCATCTCCCGTTAACTCTTTCGCAATCACCTTTGTTAATTCAGTTTTTCCAGTAGAGGACAGGCCAAAAAACCCAAACACATTGGCCTTAGGAAGTTTTGCATCAGCGCGATCCAAATTTACATTTTTATCAATTTCAGATTTAAAAATAGCTTTTGAAACTTTATCAATAACAGAGTCCACTCCAAAAACTTGTGATTTTAATCTATTAGGAAGATCTTTTAAACGCTCAATCTCTTCATTAGATAGTGGATTGTTATATTTAACCTCTTTTGTCTGCTCAATCAAAAGCTCTTTGTTCTCAACATAATCTGATGTTTGAATTTGTACTTTTAAAGCTGATGTACCATCTTCTTTATTGGTTATATCTAAATAAACTGACTTTGGCTTTCCATCTGCTTTAATTGTCTCATCTAATATAGCGTTGTTAATGGTTTTCTCAACTAAGGCTTCAACCTTATGATGAATGGGTCTCGCATTTTCTTCTGCAACATACTGGTACTCTTGTATGAATTTTTGCAGTTCATAACTCCAACTTAACTCGATTTTTCCATATTGTTTGTTTATCTTAGCAAACTTCGCTTTCAGATCATTTAAAGAAATATTTGCAATTTTCCTTAAACCTTCTGGAGAAGTTGGACGCAACATAAATATATTATAAAATCGATTTCCGACCTCTTCAGAAGTTCCTTTTCTATACTGAGAGCTTCCTTCTGTGGCAGGTCTCACAAGAAGCTCTCTAAGCTTTGTTACATTAAATGCTATAGCTTCCCATTTTTTTATAAGCTCATCATATCCAAGCTTCCGCCCCCTGCTACGTCCATCTAAATGACGATCCGCAATAGCATCAATTCCATCATTCGAAGCAACCTGTACATTGAAGTTCAGTCTTATATGATCAAGGCCCTCATTAGGGTTATTAATAGGGATAATTCCTTTTTCAAAAAATTGTTTTAAAAAGCTGTTTTTTTCATCATATGCCCAGTCATGAAATTCATTAATATAAACTAAAGCTTTTTCAGGAGGAATTTTACCTGGTAAGTTTTCACCCTTCCACTCAGGATTAAGCACAACTTTAGTGACATTCCCAACAAGAGGTTTTTTAATGGTTTCTAAAATGTATTTTCCACCAGAATGCTCTACAGCCCATTTTATAAATGGAGGTAATTTGTCTGAATCAACATGACCTGAAGTAGAGCCCAGCTCACCCCAGAGGTCTGCTGGTGACCTAATAATATTAAACCTATAAAGGTGAGATTCCCAATTAGGATCATTTCTATGAATTGCTCTTATAAAGCTCTCTGCACCGGTGTCTTTACCAGTTCCAGGCAAACCCATTGTCACAAATACATTTGGGCTGGTTCTTTGATGAAGATAATCTTTTTTTAAAGTTTGAATGAAAAATTTAATCAACTCGGGTTGTTCAATAACCTTTTCATTCAAAAAGCTTTCGACTCGCTTTATTTCTTCATTGTTAGAGTCTTTATCAAAATCTCGGTAAATAGACAGGCGCAGTAGTGATGGCAGGACAAACTCTCGCTGTTCCTCAGCTTCTTTAACAGGTATTTCAGGAATAGAACTTTCAAACCTCGTATATGGTTTATGCTGATCTTTGATGTTGTCTAAAATTGGTTTAAAGGATTGCAAGTCATTTGGCAAACTTTCAATAGCTGTTTTAATCCTCAATAAGTCCATGACCTGGTCAATAGAGTATTTAAACTCTAAACCATGAAAAATTTCATAGTCATATAGTGTGTAATAGGACTCTCTTACTAAGTCATAATTAGCTTTGCCCTTATAATCAAATCTAACATTAATTGGAGAATCGCTCTTTACATTTAGAAGGCTTTTTAAGGTTGATAGAATTTCATCAACAACCAAGAATCTACCTTGACCAAACTCTTGGGGCTCACCTTGAACCTCATACCTAATTCTTCTGAGCAATTCAGAGATAACTTCCTTATAAGGCGCTTTATGTTTTTTTAACTTTATAATAGCTTCATAGTCGTGTTGGAGATTATTAGTATTTATGTGCTCCAACTCATTTTTGACATGAAAAGCGAGTTTTTCTTCACTTGTGTATTTTGCCCAAGCCGGTGACTGAAAAAGACAAACACTGAAGATAATAAAAGTAAAAATATGAATAATTTGATGATTAAAACGGTGTAACAGCAAAATCCCCCCTAGATAAGTCGTAGCGCAATCACTTCAGCAAATGAAGCCTCTATATTTGTCCCCAACAATAAGATCTAGCTATAACTAAAAGCCCAACGTAACTTAAAAAAAAATTTTTAAGTGGTTTTAAATACTTGGCTGTATTTTCAGTGCTTATTGAAGATATAATAATAGCTAATTAAAAAAGCTTACGCATAAATAGATTAATTACAATTAGCTCTGTATATATTTCAATCCCAACCTATATGCTTACATACAATGGGTCTACACTGACTTTGGAAAGTAGATAGTTTTTGTTAAACCATGAAGAGAAAAAACCAACTTCATCCACATCTTTATAAAGATCATTATAAAATTGGATTGTCGTATTGGGTTATTTGAGTGTTGTCATCCTTATTGAGTTTAGCATTACGGTAAAAGGCCTGGGTTGAACCAGAAATAAAATACTCTTGAATATTGTCATCTTTTTTAGATTTTGAACAAGCAGCAAGAGCTAATACGGGCGCTAAAAGTAAAAGCTTAATTTTTGTCATAGTACCCATTGAGGTAATAATCGAGCCTAAAAAAAGCCTGTAATATTAGGGGATTTCAGTACAGAACTATTAATTTACTACCCAGCTAATGAAATTATTGCAACCTTACAGTAAAGCCTCAATCTCTGGCTGGATCTCAGCGGGCTTTTTTGTGGGAGCGAATCTATTGACAACATTGCCACTTGGACCCACCAAAAACTTAGTGAAGTTCCACTTAATGGCTTGAGAACCAAGAACTCCTGGGCTTTGAGTTTTTAAAAACTCAAATAAAGGGTGGGCATTGTCTCCATTCACATCAATTTTTGAGAATATAGGGAAAGTAACGTTAAATTTTGAAGTGCAAAAATTTTTAATCTCTTGATCACTTCCAGGCTCTTGTCCTCCAAACTGATTACATGGGAAGGCTAAAACTTTAAAATTTTTATCTTTATACTTTTCATAAAGAGACTGCAGTCCGTCGTATTGCTTTGTAAATCCACACTCACTTGCGACATTCACAATAAGCAACACATCGTCCTTATATTTACTTAATTTGATGTCTTCACCATTTATATTTTTAACTGTAAAATCATAAACTGTATTCACTGGTTTTTCTCCTGTTGTTGATGTTGTTTTTTTAGCATTTCGTTTCTAGCATTAAGCCCTTGCCCCATGACTGCTGAAATCTCTTTCCATAAATTGGCTTGTTGTTGAGTGAGCTTTTCATCTAAAACCTTATGAAAAAGTTTTAACCAATGTTCTAGCAACTTTCTATTAAAGCCAGCATAGAAATGTTTTAATATGGGATTGTATTGAGAAAACATATAGGGTTGACCTCCAAAACGAATCCACCAAAAATGTGTGAGCCGCTCAATATGTTCAGGCCAATCTTGAACAGACTTAAATGGCTCTTTCAATAATTGATCTTGAGCGACTTGGCGGTAGAAGCTATCCACTACAGAAAATATGTCTTGGTGTGAAAAATCAATATTTTCAACTTTCACCATAGTTGTTGAGGCAGGTTTATTCCTACTCATCTAGTTCCTCCATAATATACTTGAGTAATTTTAACTCAAAGATATTGAAAACCTACACAAGTTACTATTTGGGCCACTCCGCGTATAATTTAGCTAAGTGGTCACAAGCTAATATATACATCTTTTATATTTTTTGCTCAATATCCAAAAACTGCGACAAGCCCTTTGGGTTTTACTTGTATTTATCTATAGTTTTGTTTAGACCAAGCCTATGGTGCCATTCCTACAAAATCACCCATTTTACACCAAGCTATTTGCAGTCTTAGTACTGTTTAATATTTTCTTGCACCTAGAGGCTGTAGAAAAACATTTTGCTCCAAAAAAACAAATAAGTGTGGCTATACAAAATGATGTGTGCAGCACAATTGGCGTTATTGGAAAACAAGACTCTCAGCACAGCGTTTTAAAAATTGGAATTTTATTAAGCGGCTTTTCATCTGGCTCTACAAGCATTACAGCTCTGCACTCTTCTGTGTATAAACTTGATATTTTTTCTCGCACAATCACAATAAACAATGAAAATCCAATCAGATTAAGTTTATTATCAGAGCACACCTCGGGTCTATCTCCCCCTACTTTCAAAATTTAAAGTTAAAAATTTAAATTTTGAAAGGAAATAAAAATGAAAATGATATTTTTTTGCTTTGCCTTAGCAATAGGGCCGTGGGCTTTTGCCTATCAAACAGTGAATGATTTTGATAAAAACGAATCTGAAATCAAAGTGGTCGTGTTTTTATCGAGTCAGTGTCCTTGCTCCAACAGTCATGTGGAGCATTTAAATCAATTAAATAATAAATATGACAAGGTTCAGCTCTTTGGCGTCATGACAGATGTTGTGGATGACGACAACAAAAAGCATGTTCAGGCTTATTACACTTCTAAGAACTTTCAGTTTCCAGTCCTAAAAGACACCAAGCAGACTCTTGTAAAACGCTTTAAAGCACTAAAAACTCCCCACACCACATTGTTAAAAAGGCAGCCCTCTGGTGGGTATCAAGTTTTATACGAGGGTGGTATTTCTGATCATCGCTTTTTTGATAATGCTAAAAAACACTACTTAAAAGAAAATTTAGAGGCCTTAGCTGCAGGAAAAAAAATAAAATACACCGTCGGCAAAAGCCTTGGGTGCTATATAAGGAGATTGTAATGAAGTACTTAATCGCATTAATTTTATTGTTAACAGCTTGCCACTCACCTATCAACCATCGCTTAACACAAGACAACTCTGAACTAAAAAAATTAAAGCTTTCTAAAGAGTTTAAAAACAACAAGCTTATGATTACTTTTGAATGGATTGTTGGTCCAAGTGGGGATATCAATAAAAACAATAGCTTGTTTGTGGTTGTAAAAGATGAAAATAACAATCTTGTAAATATTCCGAAAGGATTAAATTTGAGCTTTTACGCCACTATGCCATCCATGGGACACCCATTAGATGATGCCGGCTTTTTTGAGCCTCTTTCAAAGGGCTTATATCTCAATCAAACCATTAAATACAACATGGGTGGACAGTGGCTGAATGAACTTTGGCTCGTTGATGAAGACTTAAATATAAAGGATAAAATATCATGGCAAGATACCTTGTAATCGTCTTATCACTTCTTAGTTTGAAAACTTATGCAAGTAGTTGTTGTGGACAAGCTCCTACAAGCTTTAGTGTGTTAAGCTTAAACCAAAAGTTGAGTTTAACAACCAGTCTTAGCTATACTGAGTCTGTGGGCCGAGTTTATCAAGATTCAGATAAGTTTTTTGTTTTTGATAAAAAAAACAGGAGTGTCCAAAGCTTTAATTTGAATGTGGCTTCTCAACTCAGCGAACGCTCACAAGTCTTTGCCACAATAAGTCAGTCTCAAGGACGCTTTGAAAGCAACGGGATAACTGCAACGGCCAGTCACAGCAGTGACACTTTGATGGGCTGGACCTATGAGGCTATTCCTGTGTATCGCTATTCCTATTGGAAACCAACAGTATATTTATCTGCTCTAGTGAACCTACCAACAGGGCGATCTATATATGATGATCAAAGCCTTGGTGAAGCCGCTGGTGTGACTGGGCATAATCAATATGGTGTTGGCCTTGGTTTAACTTTAAAAAAAGTATACTACCCAATATCCTTAAGCCTACAACTAAAGAGCATTGAATTATTATCATCTAAAATTAACAATGTGGAGGTTTCAAACTTTAATGACTCATCTTTAAGTTTTTTGGCCAGCTACAGTTTTACATCACTCACCTCTAGCTTAGGAATCAGTTATAATCAATTATCTGAAAGAACAGTGAATAACCAAAGCTCAGAAGGGTCGAACAACACCACTGTATTAGTGGCCATACAGACACCAATCAATGAAAGTTTGTTTTTGGGTGTTAATTATTCAGATCAAACTCTTATAGGGAAATCAAAAAATACAATACTAAACAGAAACTTTGGTTTAAGTTTAAATTATAATTATTTTTAAAGGAGAATGTTATGAGCTTTTTAATATCAATATTTTTATATACATTTGCATATGCTGACTGCCAAAATACGATTGAAGTTAATAATCAGTCTTATTGTTATAAAATTAACTGGCAAAAGGCTGATCAAAAAATTAAAGGAGAGCTTCAACCCTCCGAGCAAATGTCACCGGCGCTTATACCCATGAAACAACCACCTCAAAAGTGGTTTTATTCTAAAGCTATAGTTAAGTTTTGGAAGAGCAAGGATAAAAACCAAACAGGTGTAAAACTTGAAAACTTCACCCTACTGCCATTTATGTATATGGACAACGGGCATAATCATTCTACTTCACATAAATTAAACTTTGAAAATGGAAGTTATTATTTAAAGTCTATGGCTCTGCATCAAATGTCTGGCTGTTGGACCATTAACTGGAAATTAAATGATAAAAACCAAGGTCCCATCGCCTGGATCACTGAATTTGCAAACCTAAATGAGCAAGAAAACCAAGAAATCAAAGAACACTGTTTAAAGAAAAGATGAAATATTCAGTATTTGTAAAGCCAAAATCTAAAAAGGAGTCTATCGAAATGATAGGCTCCAATAAAATTATTGCTAAAATTAATGCCCTCCCCACTAAAGGAGAGGCCAATTTGAAGTTATTAGAAGCTTTGGCCAAATACTTTAAAGTTCCAAAATCTAATATTAAGATTCTTTCAGGTCACAAGTCTAAAAATAAAGTTATTGAGATCTTAGAAAGTTAATCAGTTTCTAAAGCAGAAGATTTACTTTGAGTCATAGACAGTATTGTTTTTACTATTTCAGAAATATCATCTGGCTTATGAAACAATCTTTGTCCTCCCACAGATAAAACATCTCTCTCTGAATAGTCTGAATAGCCGGTCATTGCATAAGCTATTATTTTAGAATGAGTTTCTTTTTTTATGACTTTAATCAGTTCAATTCCATTCATGCCGGGCATTTTAATGTCTGTTAATAAAACGTCATAAATTTTATCATTTAATTTTTGCAAAGCCTGTTCTCCAGAATAACAAAAATCACAATCTATATTAAGATTCATTGACAGCTGCAAACACAAGGCCGCACACAATTCTTTTTCATCATCAACAATTAAGACTTTTAATACACTCAAGCACCAACTCCTATAGTTTTACTTTCAACAACCCTGGGTAGTATTATTTTAAAACTCGTGTTTTGTTGATGTGCATCTAATATTAACCGACCACTATGATTTTCAACTATTGTCTTAGATATACTCAATCCAATACCTGTACCCAGCCCTAGAGGTTTTGTGGTAAAAAATGGGTTCAGAATTTTATCTTGAATGTCTTGATCAATGCCTTGTCCAGAGTCTGTAAATATAATCTCGGCCGTTAAGCCATTTTTTATGGCTTGAATTTTAATCCAAGGATCGGGAGATTCACAGATGGCATCATAAGCGTTATTCAATAGGTTAATCATCACCTGAGATATTTGTATTTTATTGCAATTAATGATTAAGCTATCGTCAATATTTTGTGTATACAATTTTATACCTCTGCTTACAAATTTTTCATGGCAGAGCTGTAGGCAGTCTTCTATTAACTCCTTAACATAAAAGATTTCAAAGTTATCTTTTGAACTGTCACGAGATAGCTTTCTCATAGACTTTACTATGTTAGAGATTCTTAGAACTGTTGCATCAATATTATCACAAAGCTTTAATGCATTTTCAGTGTCCTTTTTTGTTAAAAGAGTCCTTAACTGAAGCATATGAACAGAAATAATCGCTAGTGGATTATTAATCTCATGTGCCACACCTCCAGCCATCTCACCTAGAGCGGCCAATTTATTTGAGTTTACAACTAATGCTCTTTGTTCTTCTGCTTTTTTATGCATTTTTTTTGCATAACGGTAAGCTCTTTTGCTTGATCTAGTTAAAGATAAAAACAAAAGAAACAGTAAAACATCTATAAAAATCCCACCTATTAATATCACCAATGGTGTGTTGGTCTTATATGAATTTTTAAAATCAACAGTAGAGCGTATGTCAAAGGACCATTCACGACCAAAAAAATTTATTTTACTTGTTCTAGTAAATAACGGGCTGGGGTCATACTCCTTGTGAGAGGGATTGTTTTCATCATATAGTACATTTTTATTATCATTAATACGTAAGCCAACATGCCGTTTTTGTTTTGCAAGAGTACCTTCCATTAATTTTTTTACGACAAAAGGGGCATAGACCATGCCCGCAAACTGTTGTCTTCTTTTTTCTAAAGATGTTGGTGCTTCCCCGCGGTAAAAAGGGGCATAAAACAAAAAACCCGGCGTTTTATTTTTATCTTGAACCAAGAAAATTTGGCCCGTTATTTGAGCCTTGCCGGTATCTCTGGCTTTAATTGCCGCCTCATATCTATTTTTTTCATGAGCTATATCAAGACCTACTGCTTTATTATTTGCTTGTAATGGTTCAATATAGGTTATTGGAAACTTCTCTTTTTTGTTGTGTTCAGGATATACACTGTAATTAGGACGATGATTTTTTTGATCTTTTAAATAACTATCAAAATTTGTAACATTATAAATGACTCCAATACCATTTATGCCAGGATATTTGTCATCAATATTTAATGAATTAGAAAACTTTAACCATGTTTTATAGTCTACTTGATCATTATATGTTTTCACTAAAGCCACACCACTCCATAGTGCATCTTCATATTTTTCCATTCTCTCTTTAAGTAGCTCAATGGCCTGATCGGCTTCTCTATTAAATTTTACTTTTATCTTTTCATAGGCTTGGTCTTTTGCAACTTTCCAGGCAAATAATGTTAAGCACAAAGAGAAAGTGATGATGCACCAATGGATCCAGTGCAAATTCTTTGCTTCTTTAACTTTTGAAAAATTCATCTTTATTCCTCACTCTTATAGAATAAAACATCTTTGCCAGGGAGGAATCGTTTTTTAAGCTTTACTCATATTACACAATGTTTTCTGTAATAAAGTCCGCAAATAAATTTTGAAGAATTTTGTTGGAATTTATACATATTTACACATAATCGTGATCTTTTTAAAAAAGTCTCCAGTTAAACTGATTAGGAAGTTTGGGAGGTTAAAATGTACTCATCAATTGATTCATTTATTAATAGAAAAATTGTCGTTTTAAGAGAACACGATTCAGCACTGGTTGCCGCAAGGGCTATGTGTGACAACCAAGTGGGCTGTGTGGTTGTTTATAACAAAGACTCAGAGCTTGTGGGCGTATTAACAGATCGAGATATTACTTGTAATCTTATATCTGAAGAGCTCGACGCCTATATTGAGATCAAAAAAATCATGGAAACAGACGTTGTCACACTACCAGACTCTGGAACAATCAGTGAAGCCATTCAAATTATGAAAAGTTATGGAATTAGACGTGTTCCAATAATAAATGAGACAAAAAGACACCAAAAAAAATGCGTAGGCATAGTGACTCTTGATGACTTAATTGCAGGTCAATTTATTAACAGCTTAGATTTAAGTGAAATTGTAAAATCACAAATTCGTCGTAGAAAGGTTTTTGAGGCCATCTCCTCCAAACATAACGGGTCACATTTGCAAACCTATAATCGCTTTATTGGTCAATTCACAGAAGCCTTTCAATTGAGCAAAAAACAAACTGAAGAGATTGTTATGTACTTGCTTGGAATTCTTGTTCAAAGGCTACATTACACGGGCGGCACCCACTTTATCTCTCAGCTCCCAAAACATATTCAAGAGCCTCTTTTTGATTTACCAGCAGGCCCCAACAGAAGCATCACAGATCAAACCATCCTACAAGGTGTTAAATTAAGAAGTGGGCTTAACAAAGGAGCGTCTGAAGTCTTAATACAGACCTTTTGGAAAACTTTAAAGTCTGTTTTAGGTGAGGGTGAAACCACCCACGTGTTGCATCAGCTTCCTACAGAGATTAGACGACGGCTAGCACCTGAGGAAAGTGAGTATTTTGCCTATAGGAGTCATTCACAACCTATCTCTCCACCTCCCATGGAAAAGCTGTAGAAGGCTCATTTTTTATTGCAAATGATTTGCAATAGTGATAGTTCCTCTAAAAATAGATTTAGGAGGAATTATGAGTAAAGTCTTTTATATTGTTTTCGTCTTATTACTTTCAGCCTGTGGCGGTGGGTTTAACCCAGATTTAGATCAACCCACTCAAAAAGACGATTCTGCAGACAAACCACAACCTCCTAAAATTATTAAACAATTTAGTGGTCAAAAAGTAGAGCTCTTAAACTCCAACAACTTGGTCTTTGAGAATCAAATGGTACAAGGAACAGGGCTCTTCAAGTTTACTGATAGCTTTGAGCGACCTGAAATGGGTTTTAATTTTAATTTAGACTTTGAATTAGATGCTAACTCCGAAGTAAGACTGATTAGTTTTGCCGATGAAAATTTAAACAATGGAGTTGAGCTGATCTTTACTCCCAAAGGCGATAAATTAAAAATCACTTTTCAATCCACTGAAACAAAACAAAACTTAACTCCTTTTTTTAGAGCAGTGGTTTCAGCCAAAGCTGCGAAACTGTCTATAGATATTCATAATGACCATAGCTCTCTTCCTCACATTATTATTTGGGATGAAAACACTCATAAAGAGGTTTTTGATAGCAGCCTTGCCGGACGTGGTTTTGGCAAATACTGGGGCCTAGAGCTTGTTGAGGCTAAAGTTAATTTTGCAAATGTCTCAGAGCCTAAGGATGATCATTAATGAGTTTTTTAATTGCCTTAGTCTTCAGTTCTTATGTTTATGCCGGCGTGGATAATATCAATATAGCCAGCGCTGTAGATATTATTAACCCAATAAGTTTAGATGAATCCAAAGAAAATAAAACCCAAGTCCGGTCTGCCGAGTTGCTGCTTTATGGCCCCGTTGATCATTTGTTTTCTGGTCAACTCAATATAGCCGGCCATAATGAAGGCGGCGAGTTTGTCTTTGAGCTGCATGAAGGCTTTATAAGTAGTAATAGTTTAATCCCAAAATCAGAAATAAAAATAGGAAAATTTTTATTAGATATTGGGCGACTTAATAATGTACATCAACATGATTGGCTCTTTACTACTGCACCCAAAGTTCATAGAGAGTTTTTACATCCAGGCTCCGATGTTCTTGAAGCAGAAGGTGCCTCTGACACAGGTATAGAATACAGTCTCCTTGTTCCTGGCCAAGAATTAATCAATGTCAAAGTAGGTGTTACCAATGGGGAATGTTTTGGGCACTGTCACGAAGACGGACTACGGCCAAGCTACCCTTTGCACTACTTAAGAGTGACCGGATTTATTCCTGAAAGTTCACAAACGGGTTGGTTAATTGGTGGTAACTATTTGTCTAGAATTGAAGGTGGCAGTACTAAGACTAAGCTCTATGGCATGGATTTGACTTACAAGCAAAGACAGGGGGCGATTTTAAAATGGCTGTCACAAAGTGAATTTTATTATCAGTGGCAACAAAGTCCTGTTGAGACAACCTACAAGTCAGGTTTTTATAGTTATTTACAGTATGGATTTTCAAAACAGCTTTTTCTGGGCATGAGATTCGATGGTTTTTCACACTTAAACATGAAGTTTGAAACTAACTCTAAAGGCCGAGAAGACTTCGACTATGCATTATCACCTTCTGTCACTTACAAACCCAGTGAGTTCAGTTTGGTTCGCTTAAGTTACTTACATGAGGTCAACACTACCCAAGGTGTATCAGACACTAAAAACCGTCAAGTTCAGCTTCAATTTGTTTACTTTTTAGGAGCACATCCCGCCCACATTTTTTAGGAGCAAAAATGCAATTATTATTTATTATCCTAGCAAGCATAGGCATTATTAAAGCCGACACATTAAAAGTGGTAACAACTATTCCTGAACTGGCTGAAATTGCAAAAGCGATTGGAAAAAAGGATATTAAAGCTGAGTCTTTACTTTCTGGTAGTGAAGACCCCCACTTTCTAGAAGCTTCCCCCTATTTTATCTCCAAAGTTTCTAATGCCGATGTGTTTTGCCAAGTTGGGCTTGAGCTTGAAATTGGCTGGGCTCCAAAAGTTATTCAAAAATCAGCGAATAAAAAAATACAACCTGGAGCACAGGGGTTTTGTGACGCCAGCACCTATGTCACGGCTCTAGATATTCCTGAAAGGCCAAGTGACCGCTCTATGGGGGACGTTCATAAAAAAGGAAACCCTCACTATAACCTTAGCCCTGATCAGCTGATTAAAGCCTCTGAGAAAATTTTAGAAGTGCTCATCGCTTATAACCCTAAAAACTCAAGCCTCTATACAAAAAATCAAATTGAGTTTAAAAATCGTATGCTAGAGTTAAAACAAAAAATTCAAGATAAGTTAAATCAACACAACCTAAAAGTGATTCAATATCATAAAGAGTTTAACTACTTTTTTAACAGCTACAGTATTAAACATCAGGGAAGTATTGAAGAGCTTCCAGGTGTGCCTCCTTCTTCTTCGCGTATTGCCAAAGTGGCATTAAAGGCTAAGCAGCAAGGTATTGATTTAGCTGTTGGGTCTCATTACACTCCTGAAAAGCACTTAAATAAATTCTCTGAAATAAGTGGAATTTCTTCTATAAAGCTGCCCGCTTTAGTGAACTTAAATCAAAACCAATATAATACCATTGAAAAGCTACAACACTATATTACCGACCAAATAATTAACAAAGCTAAAGGAAAGTAAATAATTAATGCTTTTAAATTCTGATAATTTAAAAATTTACACAGACACTATGGAGCTTATCTCAGGCCCCATATCTTTTAGCTTACAAACCTCAGAAGTTTTATGCATTCAAGGAACAAATGGTTCGGGTAAAACCAGCTTAATAAAAACTATTTTAGGTCTACATAAAAAGTACACTGGGCAGTTTCAGTTAAAACCATCACTCAATGAAATCTCTTATCTTCCACAATTAAGTGGACTGAGTTTTTTACTGCCTTTAAAACTTAAAGACATTATGAACTTTGAAAACACTCAAAGTATGTTATTCACACTTAATACTGAAAATTACTGGAATAGTGCCAGTGGCGGCGAAAGGCAAAAGGCTTTATTAAATCAATGTTTACAAAAGAAGGCTCATTTATATATTTTAGATGAGCCTTTTAACCATCTTGACCAATCTTCGAAAACAACACTTATATCTTTTATTAAAAGTAAAATAGCTAGTAACTCTTCTTTTATTATCGTCAGTCATGAGGAGATAAGTACAGAGTTAGAATGTAAATATTTAAACTTGGATGAGTTAAATAATGATTGAACTGCTTTTAATATACAAATGGTCTATCATATCTGGAGTTATTGTGGGAAGCACGCTTGCTTTAGTTGGAGCACAGCTAGCCTCAAGAAATGAGTCCATAAAAAGCTTTTTGTTATCACAAGCTGCAGCTCTTGGAATTTTAATTGCTTTAATGATAGAAATGATAATTATGCCCGAACATCAGCATGATCTTGGTGTGTTTCCTATGATTTTGGGCTTTATAACTGCATCGCTGATGTTTTACATTTTTGATCATTTTAAAAAATTAAACAGTCGGTTTAAAAATTCGTATTTTTTAAGCATATATGTGGTGTTTTTAGCCATAGAAAGTATATGTGTTGCTTTAGTACCTAATCTGGACAGTCATTCAAAAAACTCCTACATAGGAGACATATCTTTGGTGACAAATATTGAGGCCCAGTTTATTAGTGCTTTTGCATTAATTATTTTTATTTTTATTTGGAAGAAATGGCTTCAGGTCACTCATATATCTTTTTTAAAAAATACCTTTGATCAGTACATTCACTCATCACAGCAAAAAAAACTAAACCGCTACTTTACTTTTGCCACAATTGCATTGATCACTTTGAGCATTGAACTGCTTGGTATGCTATTTACTTTATCATGTCTATTTATTCCAATTGTTATTTTAAGTGGCAAAAATATCCCTATTGTTAAAATCAGGTCTATTCTTACATTCGCTGTCACATTAGGAGTGACTAGTGGTGTTTTAGCCAGTTTTGGCATGATGAAACTTCCAACCGTTCCAGCAATAACTATTTTTATTGTCTTTGCGAGTTATTTATTGTCTAGGAGATCCTATGAGTAACTGCCATACAATGAACAAAGAGAAAGAAAAACAATACATACTTAATACCATTAAGTCCCATGGTGGTCGGATCACTCAGCAGCGAGAAATGATTGTAGAAAATGTTTTAAGCTTTAGCTCTCCTTTTAGTACAGATGAGCTTTCGCAAAAAAATCAGATTAAAGACATTGATTTGGCAACTGTCTATCGTTTTATAAACTCCCTTTTAAAATTTAAACTGTTAACTCCTATTGATTTTCAAGATGGAGTTCATAGATATGAGTACATTTCAAAAAATAATAAACATCACCATCACCATGTTATTTGTAAAAATTGTCGTGAGATCGAATCAATAGACATCTGCCTTTCCCCACAACAGCTTAATAAGTTACAGGCCTTAGGTTATAAAGATGTCAGCCATAACTTAGAGTTCTTTGCTTTATGTGCTAAATGCCAATAAATATCTAGTTGCAACAGCTACAAGAATCATTGAAAATACCCTAAAAGGAGTTTTATTTTGAAACTTTCATTTTTAGGTGGAGCCAGTACTGTCACTGGCTCTAAAACACTTCTAGAGTCTGCGTCAGGTGATCAAATCTTAGTTGATTGTGGTCTGTTTCAAGGTTTAAAAAACCTGCGTTTAAAAAACCGGGCTGATTTAGAATTTGATCCAAAAAAATTAACAGCGATTTTATTAACTCATGCTCATTTAGATCACAGTGGCTATATCCCTCTAATTGTCAAAAAAGGTTTTAAAGGTCCAATTTATTGCACAAAAGCGACATATGAGTTGTGTAAAATACTACTTGCAGATTCTGGCTACCTTCAAGAAGAAGAGGCTAAGTACGCCAACCTGAAGGGCTTCACTAAACATCACCCTGCTGAACCCCTCTATACACAAGAAGATGCTAAAAACTCTTTAAAGTATTTTAAAGTTATTAAGGATCATAAAGTTTTTGATATAGCTCCAAATATTAATGCATGCTTTTACAATGCCGGACATATACTTGGGTCAAGTTTTATTAAAATCACAATAGACCATAAAACAGTTATTTTCTCAGGTGACCTAGGGCGTCCCCATGATCTAGTGATGAATCCTCCTGATCCCCTACCAAAATGTGATTATCTAATTTTAGAATCAACCTATGGAGACAGAGAGCATCCAAAAACTGATGCAATAACTGAGATAAAAGCAATTGTTCAACAAGCCATTGATAAGAAGTCTGTGGTTATTGTGCCAGCTTTTGCTGTTGGTAGAGCACAAACTCTTTTATATGTTTTTTCTGAAATTAAAAAAGACCCTGCTTTTAAAAACATTCCGGTTTACTTAAACAGCCCCATGGCCACTAAGGTCACTGAGCTTTACTGTGAAAATAGTAAAGAGCATAAGTTAAGCGCGGAACAATGTGAGGCCGTGTTTGGAAGTGCCAACTATGTACAAAGCGTTGAGGAGAGTATTGCTTTAAATAGTAAAAATGGACCAATGATTATTATTTCTGCAAGTGGTATGGCCACCGGAGGACGAGTGCTGCATCACCTCAAGCAGTTTATGCCGGACCCAAATAACTTTATTTTGTTTTCGGGATACCAAGCCCCTGGGACTCGCGGAGAAACAATTGTCAGCGGTAAGGATAAAGTGAAAATTCATGGGCAATATCATTCAGTAAAATCTCAGGTCATACAACTTGACACGCTTTCAGCCCATGCCGATGCCAATGAGATGATTGAGTGGTTAAAAACCACAAAAGCTAAACCTCAAAATATTTTTATTAACCACGGCGAAGCAAAGGCCTCAGATGAGCTAAGAAAACAGATAAAAGAACAGTTAGAGTGGGACGCTTATATCCCCTTATTAGGTGAAACAAAGGAGCTTTAATGACTTTAGATTTTCCAACAAGCACTCTCTGGGGTGAAGGTTGTTACAAATGCAACTGCAATAAAAAAAGTCATAACCCAGATTTAATTGTTTTAACTGGAGGTCCTGGAGCTGGAAAAACAGCCGTGTTAGAGATGGCAATTAAAATATTTTGCAAACATGTTACTGTTGTACCGGAGTCGGCAAGTGTGATTTTTAGCGGGGGCTTTTTTAGACGAAATACACTTCCGGCTAAAAAAGGAGCACAAAGAGCCATATTCAAAGTTCAAACGGAACTTGAAACAATCATAAAAGAAGAAAAACAATCAGCACTGGCACTTTGTGACAGAGGGACCTTGGATGGTCTTGCTTATTGGCCTGAAAGTGAAGATGTATTTTGGAAAGAACTTGAGAGCAGTAAAAAAGAACAGATGAGTAAATATAAAGCCGTTATTCACTTAGAAGTTCCTGATATGAATAACGGATATACAAAAGACACCAATCCTATGAGAGTTGAAGACGTCAAAGAGGCAAAGATGATTGACGAAAAGTTATTAAAGATATGGGAAGATCATCCAAATCGTCATGTTGTAAGCTCTCATACAGACTTTTTTACCAAAGCCAACGAGGCGCTACATATTATTCAAAGTTATATTCCTGAATGCTGTAGACCCATTATTTAGTCGTCTATGGTTTGCGCATGAAATTGTAATACTTCGTGTTCATTTGACTGATAAGAAATTTGAATAGGCTTACAGCACACCTCGCAGTCTTCAATATAGGACTGCTCACTATAATAAGTTTCTAAAAGCATGGATATTTGTTCGTTACAGTATGGACATGTAAAAAAATACTCTAGTTCTCCCTGCATACTCACCTCAATAAAAAAAAACGGTAGTCTCAAGAGACTACCGTTTAATTTTTAAAATTTAAATGTAATTAATAAATTTCATTATCAGACAGATGGATTTGAATATAAAATCTTGTGTCGTCTGGGGCTAATACATACGAAGGCATAAACTCATCTGAGTATCCACCGACTTCTATGCTCTTTGGATGCTGATAATTTACAAACACGCCAGCATCTACAAGAAAAACACCTTTCATCTCTTCTCGATCAAGTCCATAAACATTTCCGTTCGTGCCGAATTTTGCGTTTTTAGAATCTGGGATAAACCATTCCGCATCTGGATGTTGATCAATGGTATAAGTTCCTTCTTCCAACCATCGGTCCTGCTGTGTTCCATCGGCTAAAACTAAGTTTCTATCCGCACGCTGACGATCTCTTTGAGAACCATTCTTTGTTAGAATGTAATCCCACTGAGCCTTTTTGTTGTCTCTATAGGCGCGTCTGTCTCGATCTAAGTAAGCCTCTTTAGCATAAACTTTAATCAAACGAGATCCCTTAGGTAACAATTCCCTGATGTAAGCAATGGTTTCATTATCTGTTCGAGAACAGCCATGACTTCTAGGGTCTGAAAATAGGTTGGCAAAAAGACCTCTTGTCACATGAATGTATTTCTTTTTATCAGCTCCCCACCCAATAGTGCCATGAGTCCACTGGTAGGCTGAGTTAGGTCCAACCTTAGCTGTATACCATCCAAAGGCTCCTCTTACAGAAGCTCCCTTATATGGAAGTACACTTTCATCAGCCCAAGACAACACACTTGAGTCTGGACCTGGTGGCATCATGTAATTAGGGTTATACCAAGACGGATAAGAACCTGCATTGTCTTGATAAAACTTATGCCATGATGTGATGTGAAAATTACCAACTATTGTGCGTCTTGTACCATCATCTTCACCGGCCACCATTTCAGCTTCTAGAACCATTTGATGACGGCAAACATCTTCTTCACAACTTTTTTTATAAACTCTAATAATTTCAGTGGCGACGTTTTGAATCATAAAGTATTCGCCTTCACCGGAAGATTTTGAACCAACCTCCATTTTTTGAGTACTTAAATAGTTTTTAGAAGTAAAGTAACGTTCGGAGGAAGCAATTTTTGCATAGGACTTAATAATTTTAATCTCTACAAAGTCACCAAAAGATGGATCTGATTCAACCACCTCTACAATATCATTAGCGTTTAAAACACCTAATATATTCTCCCCAGTGATTTCAGGAGTTGAGCGAACACGTAGTCTGGTTGCATAAACATACATCTGTTTTTGAAGACCAAAAGTTTCAAACGTTGAAAATGATTCCACAGTTTGCTCTTCAAAGATTTCATTGCCCGTATGGACTGGTTCTTCTATTGGTTGGTGATCTATGTTTTTTTGACAGGCAGATAGAACTAAACCTGACAATACAGCTAACAATATAGGCTTTATTATTGTATTCATCTTTTCCCCCTCTTTGTCTTTAAAGACAGGAGGAGTATTTCATAAGTTGAAATAACAACAAATTATTATAATAAATTCATGAACTGATTGAATTTTTTATAGTTATTTAAACCTGCTAATTTTGAGCTTAATGTTTTAGAGTGTATTTATTTTAATTTTAACCAACCTTAACGCAACGCTCTATGTGGTTTTAAGACATATCTTAAGTCCTAATTAAGACTAGTTTTATTTTGATTTCCCCTACAAATATTAAACATTAGATAGATCTCTTTTAAACTTTAAGTCATTAATTTAAATAGGGGTTATTAAATGAAAGCAGCCATTCTTTTTATTGTACTGGGATTATTTTCTTTTTCTTCACAAGCTAAGACAGAAATGTCTTTTTTAGACGTTTATGTTGAACCACTTATTGACTTTGGAATGGGAAAGTACGAGATCGGAGAATCACCTAACTTTCTTGATGAAGGAAGCTTTAACCCATTGAGCCTTGGTGGCCGACTTGGATTAAAATTAGGACCTGTTTTTGTTGGCTTCGATTATTATGAATCAGGAATTGTGGGTGGATCTTCAGAAATGCAAGTGTCATCTACTAATCGAGAGCGCTACCCTAAAGTGCAAAATGGAACACTAACTTCTATTGGCCCATCTCTTGGTGTTCAAGTGGGACGAGCTTACTTGTGGGGCGCAGTTACAGCAGAGAGTTTAGAGCAAGACCTTTTAAAGCCAGAAAAATATGAACATGAGTATGAAGGAACTGGGGTAAGAATATCTTTAGATTTTGATATCTTTAAAAGTATTCACGCAGGTTTTTTCTATCACAGTAGAAGCTTTGATAAATACACATCTACTTTGAGCACTGACACAGTGGAAAATGCAGAACTTCCGAATGAGCTCAATTCAACAACTTATGGTATAAAACTTAGCTACTTCTTTTCAATATCTCAAGTGCCGGGCTTGACTCAAGTATTCAAATAACAATCTATAAATATTAAGAATTTAAAAAGCTCATGTGATTTTACATGAGCTTTTTTTTATTGAAGGTATTGTGCAATAGCATCGACCTCGTCAGCACTAAGGAAATTTAAAAACCCCATGCCACCTGTATTATTATTAATGGCATTTTGTATTTGCATGGCATTTCTACCCGGTTTTCCTCCGGCGTGACAACCAGCACAGTTGGTTAACCATAAACTTTCTCCATCAATAGGATTTGGGTTAGGTCCTGGCTCCTGTGGCCCCTCTCCTGGGTTTGGTACTTCCCCCTCATCCAGCACTTGAAGGCTCACCATATATCTTTCCTCCTGCATATCAGGTAACACGACCATAAGATCTAAAACTAAGTTCCCGGATTCAGGACAGTTTAAATGAACCACAGAAGTATTAGTCTCTGTGACTTGTTCACAATAAACCTCCTGCATACCAAGCTTATGATCCCAAACAAAAAGACTCCCTTGAGGCCAGTCATTTGGATTTACACCAAAGCTTATGGTTTTATTAGCCCCAACGCTTTCAATAGGCTGTAAAGAAAAAATAGGTTGATTTTCATCAATTGTGATTGCATTAGAACTGCCTGTTTGACTTTGAAAAACCAGATTGCCCTCTTCGTCATAAACCGCTTCAAACTTTCCACAGTTATTAAATCCAAAAACTGTGAACAGCGCTAAAAGTATTAATATAAATATTGGTTTCATATAATTCCCACCCCTTATAAACTCATCACAAATCTTTTACTTTTTAAAATATCTAACAGTAATGGTTTAATTTTAAAATCATGTGCATCCACTCTTTCGTTAAGATATATTAAATCTTTTGGAAGTGGCTCATCATAGCTTCTACCAAGAGCGAAGTTTGTAAACCTCTGCGCTATACAGTCTCTAAAGTGAGATTTTTTAGAAAAGCGAACGGCATAATCTCTAACACTTTTTAGTGGCTTACCGTGGTATAAAGGCTCTACTCCATCATTTAATAGATCTCTTATTGTAGAGACTTCACCCGTATCAGTCACAGTGATCTCCCCATCATCGGGATCTTGTGAAGGGTTTAAATTGTAAAATCCATTACGATCAAACCTATAAAATAAGCTTGCTCGCGCATTCATTGATTTGTGGCAATTAAAACATCCCTCTTTTCTGTCATTAAAAGTTTTAACTCGATCAGAAATATCTTCTACAGGATGACCAACATCTTGTTCATCTGGATAGGCTTGGCCACTTCGACAGGCAAATCTTGCAAAAGCCTCTCTGACTCGAATAAAATTAAAAGCACTTTCCCATTTTTTTAAAAAAGCCTGTGTGGTTAATACGCCGGCTGCTTCTTCTTGAGCCGCCTTAAGATTTCCTTTAAAAGTAGAGCATTCCACTTTTTCAAAGTCATCATTCACACAAAAGTTAGCAGTAATAGATTGTCTGTAATCTTCATTGTTCACAATCAAATAGGTGATCAAGTTGGCGGGTTCATTATAATTCACAGCATCTACAAATCCGGCCATATTAAAGTCATTTTGAAAGTACTCTAGCATAACAGCTTTAAAGTCTTCTGACTCTAAATAACTTGAAACAACTGCTTCATAACCAGAAAGTCCAGTTATAGCCTCCGCTTCTTCTTCTGGCGTGGGAAGTCTTTTGACTAATAACAAAGAGGCCGACCTTAAGGCTTTTGACAGCCTGGCCGGTGTGTAGTCAAAACTCATTACTGCTTCTCTTTCTTTTTGCACTAATTTATGAAGCTCATCAAAGTCCACCGTTGATGAAGTTTGTGAGCTTTGAGATTTTTGGCCATATTCAGAGACTGTATGTTCAGCCTCTAAACAGCCAATTAAATGAATAGCAATAAAAGACAGCAATAACAGTTTCATTAATTACCCTTTAACCATAGCTTTCATAACTTCACTAGAATTGTAATTGTCCTCCGTGTTACCAACTAAATGTTGAACCGTATGATAACCTTGCGAGGCCGAGTTTCTCATACCTGGAGTTGGTGCACCGGTGTCTTTATCAAAACCTTGGGCCGTACCATATCCACCACCTGTTAAATCAAAACTTCCGTAGAATCCGCCTTTGACATCTTTACCGATCAACACTTGTCCTTGAGTTCGACCATCACTGTTATCGCGACCCATAGGACTTAGTCCCCTTGTAAACTCAGAGTTCATAACAATAACAGTGGTATCCCAAAGTGTTTGTCCCTCAGAAGCAGGATCTGGTGTGTTCTTTAAAAAGTTAATAACCTCACCCACTTGCTTACTGACTTGATCAGCAAACTGCATTTGAGCTCTGGCATTGTCACCCACACTTTGAAAACCATGCCAGTCCCCAGTTGTGATCACTACATGAGAAGAGTTAATTAGATTGTGTTCCATGGCTTTTACTGAATAAGCTAAAGCCTTCCCCATGTCTTCGTATCGACCACTTCCATTGGTTAGAGTACTCGGCATACCATTAATGTCTAACAAGTCTTTATAATCAGTGGTGATTAACTCTGCAGCCTTTTTTTGATCCTTAGCAAGGTTTGAAGCATTTTTAACAGCCTTTTCTAAAAGTAAAGCTTGCTGACGACTAAGCTTTTCAGAGGCTTTTGAAATAGCTGCCAAGTCTCTATCTGAAACTGGAAAGTAAGGTTTTTTAAACAGATCTAAAAATGAATCGTTATCAACAGGTGTAAGATCTTGTGCACCTTTTGTTTCATTCACCACGCTGTTTTGACGTCCCCACTTGACACCTTGGGTGACCGACTGTGTGGTGTTTTTATTCGCTAATTGAACAATAGGGTTCATTAAATCAGCATCTCTTCCACCTCTTCTTATATCAAAGTTATTGGTGTGTCCTGTCTCTGGTCTAATATTTTGAGTGATGGCAATGTTACTTGCATGGGCTCTTAAAGCTCTTGTGTTTTCATTTAAATAAAGTCCATTCTCTGCTTGAACATACTCATTATCTCTCCATGGAGAGCACGTGAACTGGGGATTACCTAATGAGGCAAATTCATCACTAGTTCCAAGAAGCATAAATGGAACACCACTTCGAAAACTCAGTTCAATCATACGCTTAGGGCCCGTTGCAGCACCTGTATTGGCACTTGCTTCAGGAAATAATTTTTTGGAAACTCCAGTTAAAATCTCCCATCTAGCAACAGAACCAACACCGATACCCGCTAATATATAGGAGGTTTTGGATAAAAAAGATCTTCTTGATATATTTGTGTCTTTCTTCTTCATGAAAACTCTCCTTTAAAGTTTAGAAACGGCTTCAAACGATGAGGCCACTACAGCACAGGCACTCGCTTTTGCCACATTGGGTTCAACAGTTTTTACAAGCTCGTCTAATACTTCTACTTCTCTACTAAACGGCTTTCTACCGACGAAAGTTAAGTAAAGACTGTCAAAGTTATCAAGACCATTTGGAAACAGTTTTTGACTGATTTCAGGCTTATCCACAGACTCTAAACAGGCGTTAAGAAAGATCTCAGTGGCTAGTTTGTACTTAGTTGATGTGCACTTATTGTTAGTCTTTATATTATTAGTTAAATCCGCAACCCCTAATGTTGCTGCGTATGTGGTTAAATAGTAACAGTTTGAGTCATTACTCTCTGGATTTATATTTCGACAGTCGTTACTTTGAAGAATGTCATTTTCATCTTCATAAATAGGCACATCCCCATAAGAAATCCCCAATTGATTTTTTAAGATGTTGCTCATTGATACAACATCAATAAATTGACATTCTTTTAAGGCCGATTGTGTCTGATAGGTTGGCTGTGATCCTTCTGTGGAATTCAGCACTGTGCTTTCTGTTTGCATGTTCCCACTACAATTATTGTAGGCAACAAGCAGTAATAATGTTTGGAATATAAATATTAATTTAATCATTCCCCCTCCTTGATGCTTTTTAACTGTGCAAACTGAAGACCAAATTTTGTCACCTTTAAAGGGATTTAATTTGATTTGAGAAAAAATGTTTGAACAAACGTAAAACTTTTAAACATCAAAAAGGCTCAAGTGTTTCAATTTAAGACAGTGCAATATAAGTTTTTTCATTTTAAAACAAATTTATGAAGATCTGAGTGATTTATATTATATTCTTGATATGGAAATTTCAGACACCTATTTTAATATCGCCTACACATTAGTCACTCTGCTTTTTATAGCTACCAGTATAAATGAACTTCTTTTGCTCTCAAAAAAGCAAAACTCAACCCTACTTAAAGTGCGGATCATTATTCGCTCATGGTGGTGGATCATTGCGGTTATTTTAATTGCTGGAGCTTTTGGCCCATATGGAATTTTAGTGCTTTTCAGTGCTTTGACACTACTTGCCTCATTTGAATATTTAAAACGAAGTCAGCTATTTAAAATCAAGCCTATGGTAAAGGTATTTTTAAGTGTTTTTATAGCTATTCAGATATATCTCATATTAAATGGCAACTTTGATATTTTTGCAGCGATTCCTACTTCATATATTTTACTCACCTTACCTATTTTAATATTTATTTATAAAGACCTCTCTGCCGTTCCAAAGATTATGGCCAGCTATATGGGAATTGCTATTACCACTCATTGCCTATTCTACTTGCCAGCCTTTGTGATTATAGGAGCAGACATTTTTAAATCTGAAGACAAGGCTTTGCTATGTTTTTTCTTAGTGGTTGGACTCACACAAGCCAACGATATCTTTCAGTTTCTTTTTGGCAAACTTTTTGGCAAGAATAAAATTGTAGACTTTATTAGTCCTAATAAAACCGAGGCTGGATTTATTGGCGGCATTGTTATGACTAGTTTTTTAGGCACAATGGCCTTTACCCACTTTATTGATATGAGTCCTGTAATGGCTTTTGTTTGTGCCATTAGCATAAGTGTTTTTTGTATATTTGGTGATTTAACCTTCTCGGCCATTAAAAGGCATTTTGACATTAAAGATTTTAGTTCCGTGATACCGGGCCATGGTGGTTTTATTGATCGCTTAGACAGTTTAATTTTTACAGGTCCTGTGCTTTTTTTAATTATTAAATATTTTGGAGCCTAAAGTATGAGTTCACAGTTTTATCCGATTTTAATGAATATCCTTGCTGGTGTGTTTGGAGCCCTAGGTCAGTACGCCTACAAAAGAGGATCTCAACAACTGGGGCAACTTCCTATAGTTCAAAATTATTCACTGTGGGTGGGTATGCTTTTATTTTGTGTGGTCATGGTGTTTTTTGTGGCCGCTTATAAAATGGGTGGGCGCATGTCCGTGGTATACCCTTTTTATGCCACCACTTTTATTTGGGGGGCTTTAATTGGTCACTACATTGAAAGTGAACCGATCAATTTTCATGTGATCGGAGGAACACTGTTAATTGTTGCAGGCCTTGCATGGATTGCTCAAGGTGCAGAAAGGATCAGCTGATGGAAAATAGAAGAGATGTGGCCTCTCGAGGTAAACGTATCTTTCATAAAATATCTAGAAAGCTTATCCAAATGGGCCTAACCCCAAACATGATCTCGGTGGCCAGTGTTGTGTTTGCAGCCATTGCAGCTACTGGCATGTATTTGGCGTCCACAGGAGCTGTATTAATTGGGATGATATTAGCTCTTATAGGCATCCAAATGCGTTTAGTATGTAATTTAATTGATGGGCTAATGGCTGTTGAGGGGGGTCTCTCGAGCCCTGAGGGTGAGATATACAATGATGTGCCCGATCGTTTTTCAGATTGGTTTATTATTCTTTCCATGGGATTTTTAGCCATTAAACAGTTCGAACAAGCTTGGTTGATCTGTTGGGTGGCTACAACCTTTGCCATACTCACTGCCTACATTCGTGTTTTAGGCGCCAGTATGGGAGCAGGTCATAACTTTAATGGGCCCATGGCGAAACAGCACCGAATGGCTGTAGTGAATATCAGTATTGTATTTACAATTATTGAGCACTATTTTGCTTCTGATTTTTTAGGAATCAGTATGCTATTTGGAGCT
Source organism: Bdellovibrionales bacterium (assembly GCA_022450595.1). Classification (GTDB taxonomy): domain Bacteria; phylum Bdellovibrionota; class Bdellovibrionia; order Bdellovibrionales; family UBA1609; genus JAKUPT01. The sequence goes on along the minus strand of JAKUPT010000021.1, from coordinate 13,764 downwards.
TGTGTTATTGCTATTGGCTCTTTGGCCACTTGCTTTAAACGCCTAGTATGGATTGCAAGAGAATTAAAAAAGCCAAGTTCTAAAACTTAAGTCACTTAGTTTTTAGCTTTTATTGAAACCAAAATCTACCTTGAGCCTGTGTTATATTTGAAAGACTAAATACTACTTTTAGTAATATAGCTTCTACTGCTCTTTTACAGATTTTAAAAAGAGCTCATGGGTCTGATAGGCTAATCATTTTTCAACCTTATTTGCTTGAAAGAGACTCCGTCCCTAAATTGTATATATGATAAATTTTGTAATAAATTAATAATATCATATAGTTAAGAGGCAATAGACCTTGGTCCGGGATTTGGTTTTTGCTTTACTTCAGGGGCGTTGCGGGGTTTGATAAAAACATTCAATAAGGGGGAAATATGATTAAAACAGTATTACTTGTGCTTTCATTTTCAGTTTTTGCTCAAGCTCAAAGCTTAGATATTACAAGTTGGACATTTTTAGATCGAAACAATTATGCCGGTGACAGGGCCGCTGAGGTTTGTTTTAGGCTCTCTCCAGCTCCTGAGTCTTTGACGGCTATAAAAATAGTTAGCGACTACAGAACCTCTCGAAAAGGCATTTACTATGCTCACATAGATTCAGAAGGTCATGCTTGCCAAGTAGTCGCAAGTTATACAGGACACGTTATGGTTCAGGCTCCGCAAGTACCGGACACACCAACCGCTATATCTAAAATCGAAAAATAAAATAAAAAAAGCTAGGTTTTCAGACCTAGCTTTTTAAAACCTCTTATTATTTTTTAGATTTATTTCTTAGCCTTTGCGGTGCCAACAATTGCTTTTTTCACCGTATCAATAAGTACACAAAAACCAGATTTTTTACATATAGCTTTTACAACTCCCTTTTTAGCTCCAGCAAGAGCTACAGTACCAATTGTTAATAAACCAATAGTACCTGGCTCAGTGACTTCAACTGGTGGCTGTTCAACTCCTGGCAAAGACAACATGCTGTCGTTAAAAAATGTAAAGCCTCTAGTGGGTGCAATATCATCAGTGATTCCAAGCTCTTCAAAAGTGAAAGCCGTTGAAACTTCATTAATTCCTAAATTGTAAGCAAATATTGCGCTGTCTTTGATATTACCAAATTCATCTTTACTAACATAAAATAAGTCACCGTTTAAAAAACCATCGTCTTTTGAATCAAAGTACTGCATTCCAACAATATCATTGCCGCAAGTTTGTAATGTTTGGCAATCAATAATGTAGTCACTAAAGCTTGGAGTCGTGTCATACACATAACTTTCAACTGGAATAAATTGGTTTTTATCCGGAGAGCCTAAATCATCATAAGTTCCGGTGTTAGGATCTTGAATGCCATTGTAGTTTCCATAAGAGTAAATACCATTAATATCACTAGAAAAGTCATTAGAGCCAATATTTTGAATGATTGACCCGTCAACAAGCTTTACTGGCCCCCCAGAGGAACCATCAAAATTAAGGCCATATAAATTCAAAATATTATCAAACCATAAAGCACCTAAACTATTGAAATCATAGCCTAAATATGAACTATCGAATTGAGTGCCAGCATTGATAGTGGAACTTCCAACAAGTGGGCCAAAGTCTCTGTATTTATTAACGGCTGAGCCATCATTGGGATCAGCCCCTGCCACATAAGTCACCTGAATATCGTATTCAGAGTATAAGAAAGACACATTTTCAAGCTCAAACATAGGGCCTGCAAGGGCCGTTAGGCTGAAGAAGCTGATAATGGATATTAATAGATTTTTCATAATTGGGGACTCCTTAGTTTATTTTTAATGAGCCAATTATGTTTTTTTTGTTTAATTAATCAACAATCTTATAATCATTGGAAATGATTACAAGTATAATAGAAATTTGTTTATAAAATCGTTAGAGTTTTATCGGCCATTGTTGGGATAGGCTATAAGCTTTATATTGCTATAATCTAAATTTGAAGTAGAGTAGTTACAGGTTTTACCATAATCCAATTTACCATGTCCCTGATAAGCGCCAATATTAGGTGTCCAAATACATCTCTCATTAGCTTCACAAAAGCCATCATTATTGCCTAAGTAATCATCTGTCACTTCAACCGCATATAATAAATGCTGTTTACTGCCAGCCGTTGTTATATTGTTAGAGTTGGTACTGTCTAAGCTTTCAGGGCAAGACTCATGAGGCTTAAAAACTAATGGGTCCATAGCTTGGTAATCGTGAGATCGCCCAAGAAGTTCAGAGCTAGAATTAAATGAAGTGTCAAGGATCATACAAACCGAGCCATTACAACTCCCTTGCATTAAAGAAGATGGATAGCTTTCTAATGACTTTTTTGACCAAAAACGAAAAGAGTTTTCAAAGCTTTGACGAACAGTATCTAGAACACTGCTACTGTCTTCAACACTAATTTGTACTGAGTCCGAATTCACCTTTCCAACTAAAGAGTTTTCCCAAGTGGTTTTATTTAAAATTTGCTGACCAATGATTAATGAGGGTGGCGCAGGAAAAGCTGAGTTATTTACCTCCTGACCCCCTTCATGATACAAAGCGTCTTTCACATAGAGGCTTGAATCATTTAAGTTAATAAAATTATAAGAGGCTTGACCATTATTCATAGATAAAATATTGGATAAATGAATTTCATAGCTTTCAAAAAAAGTTTCCCCTAACTCTAAACCATCATTAGCATTATTTTGAGTGTAAAGATTATTTAAAAACAATTCTCCAACTGTGCTTTGGTTGATAGATTTAAAACCATCTTGTGTGTTATTTAAAAAATTAGAAAATGAAAAATAATTTTGTCCCTCTAAGCTAGATCCTATTTTAATCCCAAAACTATTGTTAGCAAATACGGAGTTAATAACACGGATATTAGTTGGTGAAGACATAATTTTTATGCCATCAAAGTCATTGTTGGTGCTATGGACCCTATCGATTAAAATATTTGATCCATCAGAAATATTAATTCCATCGGATGAAAAACCAAAGACTGAGTCTTTAACATGGACGAAGTTACTAGATACAATCTGTAATGCTTTATCACTTTTAATGGATTTTAAGTTATGAATGTTAATAAACCTGGAATTATTCACTTTTACAGCCGCATCGCCGCTGTATCCTGTAAGATTTCCCTCAATCCAAACAAAATTGGAAGTATCTATATTCACACCAATCTGCGCCGAACCAAATCCGTAATTGAAAACACCATCTTTATTCATTACAAGTGTGATTGAAGAACCATTGATAGTGACATTGTCTACAGGAGTACTACCACTATAGACATAAACCTTGTTGGAATGTGATAAAACCTGACCGCTTGATATAATTTCTTCTATAGGATTGGTCCACCAAGGTTCAAGTATACTGTCTATAATCTTTGATGAATCTTGCCATACACTAATTTTGTTAGATTTCCATTTTAATTGATCAAAATCTATTGCATCTGATAGTGACTTTTCTTTTTTAAAACCCTGAGCTGTTAAAGTGGCTACACCCACACTATCGTCACAGCTCCAATGAAAAAGATCTAAAACATCTTTAAAAGATATATCGGTACAGTTTGACACTCCAGTGAGGAAAACTTTTTTCATTCCTCCCAAGTGAACACAATCAAACGGATTAGAAACTGCTAACGGTTCACACGCTGTGTTGAGGTCATCAGATTCGTAATGATTAATTTTATTATTTTTTGCGTAAGCTCCCCAATACGATTCATTTGATACTAGAGTATAATGCTGAAGTTCTGCATCTGTAAAAATAGTTAAAATATCTGATTTTGCGACTCTAGATTTATTTATATCATAGGCACATACAATAAAATTATACTTTTGAGCAGGAGTTAAACCAATTACAGTAAACCAAACACTATAGGCTCCAGTTTGTTGAAAATTTTCAGTATCATTTGGATCATCTAAAAGTTGGGATCCACTACCACAATCTACAGGATTTTCACCTTCTGACTTGAAAAGCTCTAGACGTTTGATTCGAGTATCTGTTGTTCGAATTTTTAACTCTATTTTATTTTTACTTCTTTGTGAAAGTTCTTCCCACAATGAGGGTTTGTTAAGATCATTGTTTTCAGGCTTATAATCTAAAATCATGCTGGAAACACCAGACTCACCAAAATCATTTTCACCTTACTGTGCCACATAGATATTTTATCGACATTACAGACTTTAGACTTAAGATAAATGTATTAACCATGTCAAAATGACACACTTTACATATATTCTGGCATGCAGCTTTACATAGCTTTTGAGTTCATCCTATGTTGATTTCAACATAAGGGGTAAAAATGAAGAAGTATATGAAGCAGTTCAATGTTCAGCCTGTTGTTTTTTTACTTTCTGTGGGTACAATTGCCGCACTTTGTGCATTTACAATTATATTTCGCACAACAACAGCTAATTTCTTTTCTAATTTACAACATGAAATCGTTAAAAATTTAGGTTGGTTTTATATATTAGCGATGTCTGGTTTTTTAATTTTTATTATATTTCTTCTCTTTAGTAAGTATGGGCAAATTCGTCTTGGAAGTGATGATTCTCGCCCCAAATATAGTTACTTTACATGGTTTGCCATGCTTTTTAGTGCCGGGATGGGAATTGGACTTCTTTATTATGGTGTGGCAGAACCGATTCTTCATTATATGTCTCCTCCTTTAGGACGACCAGAAACTATGCATGCTGCTAGAACCTCTATGGGAGTGACCTTTTTTCATTGGGGACTACACCCATGGGCCTGCTACTCTCTTGTGGGTTTAGGCCTTGCTTACTTTTCATTTAGAAAAAAGCTTCCTCTTTCATTAAGGTCTTTATTTCACCCTATATTAGGTGAACGCATTCATGGATGGGCCGGTCATCTCATTGACACCACAGCAGTGGTTAGTACTCTTTTTGGGGTGGCCACTTCACTTGGTGTAGGTGCGATGCAAGTTAATGCCGGGCTTGATCGTGTTTTTGGCTTTGCCGTTTCGCCGACCAATCAAATGATGTTAATTATAGGTATAACTATGCTCGCAACCATCTCTGTTGTTACAGGGCTTGATGTTGGGATACGAAGACTGAGTGAAGCTAACCTCTGTCTTGCTGGCCTGATCTTATTATTTACTTTTTTTGTAGGCCCCACTCAGTTTATTTTAAATTCCTTAGTCGAAAATATTGGACATTATTTACAAACACTTCCAAGTAACTCCTTTTGGACGGCAACACTTGAATCTGATGTACAAAGAAAGTGGCTTGGTGATTGGACCGTGTTTTATTGGGCTTGGTGGATTGCTTGGTCACCATTTGTTGGACTTTTTATTGCTCGAGTCTCAGAGGGGCGCACATTGAGAGAGTTTATAATGGGAGTTTTATTTGTTCCAACCACTCTGGGATTTATTTGGTTTTCAGTTTTTGGTGGCTCGGCTTTACATCTTGAGATGTTAAACTCTGGAGTGATCTCTGGAGCTGTTGATAAAAACGTGGCCACGGCAATATTTGCGATGTTTGATCAGTTTCCATTATCCAGTCTTTTATCTATGTTAACAGTCATTTGTATCATGCTATTTTTTGTAACCTCTTCTGATTCAGCATCTTTAGTGATTGATACGATTGCTTCAGGTGGGGCCAAAAATCCACATGTGTCTCAACGGATCTTTTGGGCTGTGACTGAGGGCTTTGTGGCAGCTCTCTTACTGGTTGCAGGTGGGCTTAATGCCCTCCAAACAGCAACTCTGACCACGGCGCTGCCCTTTACCATTGTTCTTATCATTGCCGCATTTTCTTTATTGAGAGCCTTGAGCAAAGAGAAGCTTTAAATTAGAAAAGCTAACGTCTTTAAATTTAAAACCTAAAGACTTAGCTTTTTTATTACTGACAGATTTTAAACTGTGAGTGCTTTCACTAAAATCTGGACTGGAGTTAAAGTAATTTTTTAGAAAAGGAAGATAGTAGTCTTTTTTAGTCATACTGGTATCACTGACTAAGTTGTAAGTGGTGCCCATAAACCTTGGGTTCGCAAGTAAATGCTGAATAAAATTTGCGACATCATCTGTATGAACCAAATTCACTGGATCCAAGCCATTTTCAATGGTAGTTTTTTGACTCAAAAATCTTGCTGGATGTCGGTACTCGTCGACCAAACCACCGGGCCTTAGAACTGTAACTGAGCGTTCCTGTTGTGATAAATAGTTTTCAAGTTCGACCAGCCGTTTGGCATTTTCAGAGGTCCCATTAAGGGGACTGTCTTCATTGACACTTCCACTCAGATAAACAGAAGTTGAACTTATAAAAAACCAAGGCACCTTTTGAGAAAAATAAGTATTAGCCTGCTTGAGACTTTTTAAATAATATTGTCTTGGAGGAATCGTCCAAATCACCGCACTGGGTTGGTCTGTAAACTCTCTAGGAATTGGTTGTCCTAAATTATATTCAATGTTGTTTTTATCACTTTTAGTCTTTGTGCTAACAACATCGTAATTTTTTAACTTTGGCAATAAAAACTGACCTAGGTGGCCATTTCCAAACAGAATAATTTTACTCAAGGCTTCCACCTTTTTAAGCGAAGAGAGTTTGTTAATACTAGTACACTACTAAATGCCATTGCACCACCTGCTATCATAGGGCTTAGCCAACCAAATGCAGCTAATGGAATTCCAATAGTATTAAAAATAAAGGCCCAAAATAGATTTTGCTGAATTTTTTTGTAAGTTGCTTTTGAAATACTGATAGCAGCTGGAACTAATAATGTTTCTCCACGCATTAGAATAACTCCTGCAGAATGGACAGCAACATCTGTTCCTGAAGACATAGCTATTCCAACATTTGCCGATGCCAAGGCCGGAGCGTCATTAACACCGTCTCCGACCATAGCCACTGTATCGTGTTCATTATTCTTTAAATCTTTGATTTTTTGAACTTTTTGTTCAGGTAATAATTCAGCATAAAAACCATCCAAACCTAAATTTTTTGAAATCTCACTTGCCATCCTTTGATTGTCACCGGTGAGCATATAGGTTTTTAAGTTTTGTTTTCTCAGTTTTGAGATCGCAACTTTTGCATCTTCACGCGGCTGATCTTTAAATCCCAGTACCGCGACTAAATCATTGTTTTTTAACAAAAATGAATGGGTTTCGGCTGTGTCTGGTACACTGTTAAAATGTTCTTCACCAAGCAGGCTTTTACTGCCAATCTTATAATGCTCTCCGTTTATATCGGCTTGAAGTCCTTTTCCAGAAATGGCTTTAAAGTTTTCAATCTCATAAAAATCATCATTATTATAAGCATTTAGTACTGCTTGAGCCAAAGGGTGTTCACTAGAAGATTGAAGGCTTGCTAATATTTTTAAGACTTCATTTTTTTCATATTTATCATTAATAACATTTAAAGTGGTCAATTGAGGTTTTCCAACAGTTAATGTTCCCGTCTTGTCAAAAGCAATGATATTGGCTCGGTGTAAGACTTCTAAAACCTCAGCATTTTGAATTAAAATACCATTTTTTGCAGCCACTCCGGTTCCTACCATAATTGCGGTAGGCGTTGCCAAACCTAAAGCACAAGGACAGGCAATTACAAGAACGGCAACACTTGCCAACAAACTACTTTCAAGGTCTTTAGTTAAAAACCACCAAGTTAAAAAAGTTATTAAAGAAATAATTAAAACTAAAGGTACAAAGTAAAAACTGACTTGATCTACAAGCTTTTGAATGGGGGCTTTTTGAGCTTGAGCCTGCTCTACCAAATCAATAATTTTAGATAAGGCGGTAGATTCACCTAAAGCTGTAACAGTGACCTTTATACTGCCATCTGTATTCATAGAACCAGTGATGACATTACTTCCCTTAGTTTTTTCAACAGGTAAGCTTTCTCCAGTGAGCATAGATTCATCAACTGAGGTTTGACCTTCTATGACCTCCCCATCAACAGGAATACGCTCACCTGGTTTAATTTTTACAATGTCGCCAGTTTTCAATTCCGTCACAAGTTTTGTGATCTCTTTACCATCTTCTAGTACTACAGCTTTTTCTGGTCGTAATTTTTCTAAGGATTGAAGAGCTTTTTGAGTTTGTTTTTTAGCGCGAAGTTCTAGATACTTCCCTAATCGAACTAAAACCAAAATCACGACAGCACTTTCAAAGTACAAGTCAGCATTAACCTTGGTCATATTATAAACACTTAATAAATAGGCCGCAGTAGTCCCTATAGAAACCAACACATCCATATTTGGTGTTTTATTTTTCACAGCTTTTATAGCTGGCTTATAAAACCCATATCCAAAATACAATTGTACAAAGGTGGCAAGCAGTAACTGGACATATTTGTTGATATGTACGTCTATACCAAATGGCATGATAAGCATAGGTAGCATTAAAACGACAGCTATAATTAACCCAAATAAAAGTGATTTTGGAAAACCCTCATGTTTCTCTTCAGAGCTTTCAACATCTAACAACTCATAGCCGGCAGCTTTCACTGCTTTTTGCAGATCTTGAAGATTAATTTTTTGATCTATTAACTCAACTTTTGCTTTTTCATTGGCTAAATTGACTTCCGCGGTAATCACCCCTGGGATTTGAAGTAACGCCTTTTCCACCCTTGTAACACAAGAGCTACAGCTCATACCTTTAACCTTAAGTTGTTTTGTAACAAGCTCAACACTGTAACCGGCATCAAATATAGCTTGATAAACTTCATCTGTTTGATTTGATTGCACATAAGCAGTTTCAGTTTGAAGATTGACTGTAACGTTTTCATCAAAAGGTTTTAAGGCCTTTTCAATCCGACCGACACAACTAGCACAACTCATACCTTTGACTTTGATATTCATTTACATTTACTCCCAGGGCTATACTTTCATATTATCAAAATTGTTTAAACTTCTTTTACTGTTTTTATTGATTGTCATGGGGCATTTAATATAATTTGTAACAAAAAGGAGTTTACAATGAGTACTGAGGAAAAGTCTTATAAAAATGAACAAATTTTAACATTATTAGGTGAAATCTATCAGGCTGAAATGGCCGGAATTAACAGATACTTACACTATTCATTTATGATTATGGGTTATAACCGCATCCCAATTCAAAAATGGTTTCGCGCAAACGCACAAGAGGCCATGGACCATGCAACCATTATAGGTGAAAAAATCACATCATTAGGCGGACATCCACCCATTTATGCGGCAAAAGTGGAAGAAAGCAATTTACACACAATTCAACAATTGCTGGAAGAAAGTTTAAAGTTTGAGCAAGAGGCTATTTCTTTATACAAACAGCTCACAAAAGCTGCCGTTGAACTTGAAGATATTGCCCTTGAAGAGTTAGCTCGATCTTTTGTTCGCGAAGAAATTGAGCACGCCGATGAAGTTCGTAAAATGCTTAGAAAGCCTGATTGATATAATCTTCATAAGAGGCACATTAGGTGCCTCTTTGTCTTAAGACCAAAGTCTTTATTTTCTTTTATTTCAACGCAGGACATATTTACCTTTTCACCTATTAAAGACAAAGTCCTCACACTCCGAATAATATTAGTAAACAGCAAAGAGGCTACAACAAAGGTGGGATCTGGTGAGAGATTTTGAGGGCTTAATTTTTCCATTGCAAGAGTATCAACGACGACTTGATGAATTGCGTGAGCGCATGCAAGAGCGCCACTTTGATGTTGTGATTATTACAGAACCTGAAAACATCCATTATCTTACCGGCTACCAAACCACTGGTTATTCTTACTTTCAGGCCATCATTGTCCCTATAGATAAAGAGCCCTTTATGGTCACTCGACTTCTGGAATCGAGCAATGTGACGGCAAGGACCTGGGTTGAGATCGCTCGCCCTTATGAAGATACTGGCGATGCTATTCAAAAAGTTTTATCCGCACTTGATGAGTTTGACCTTACTCAAAATAAAAATATTGGCTATGAAATGAACTGCTACTTTTTTCCTCGTTATCAACAAGAACGCTTTCAAGCTTCAGTTTTAGGTGGACATCTTTTTGATTGTTCAGGAATTGTTGAGCAGGGTCGAGTTATAAAATCTGAATTTGAATTAGACATAATGAGAAAAGCAGCGATTGCTACTGAGGCTGGTATGAAAGCTGGAATTGAATGCATAAAAGAAGGTATTTTTGAAAATGATATCGCCGCAGAGGTCCACCACGCCATGTACAAAGCCGGTGGTGAATACCCTGCTGTAGCTCCCTATATCACTTCAGGTCCACGCACCAATATTGGTCACGCCACCTGGGAAGGTCGAAAACTGCAAAAAGATGACTGTGTGTTTCTTGAAATTGGGGGCTGTGTTAAACGCTACCACACGGCTATGATGAGAACGATTTACCTTGGAAAGCCTTCTGAGATCATATTAGAAGCAGAAGAGGTTGTGCTTGAGGCCATTGACACGGCTCTGGACTTTATGCGCGAAGGAGTCACTGTGGCAGAAGTTGATTTTCATTTAAGAAATATTCTCAGCAAAGCACAAGGTCAATGTATTACAAGAACGGGCTACTCTATAGGACTGGCCTTCGCACCTAGTTGGGATGAAGGACAGATCATCAGCATTAAAGCTGGTGAAAATGATTTCTTAAAAGAGAATATGACTTTTCATATAATCCCGTGGCTTGTAGGAGTTGATGGTGACAATGTGATGGCTATTTCAGAAACCGTGAGAGTTGGTAAAGACAAGGCTGAATCACTTTTCAATTTTGAAAGAAAACTATTTGTAAAGGATGTTTCATGAGCTGTGATATTGATTTTCAAAAAAATGGATTTCAAACGGCTTACTTAAATATTGCCTGCCCAAGAAACACCTCCGCCTGGGGCGTGATCCCTATCCCTATTTATTTTTTCAAAAATGGGGACGGACCTAAAATTTTAATGACCGCGGGAGCTCATGGTGATGAGCTCGAGGGACCTGTTGCTTTAAAGCGCATTGTGAATTTTTTAAAAAATAAAACAGATGATATCAAAGGACAAGTTTGCATAGTGCCGGCAATGAACATTCCAGCACTTAATACCAACACAAGGCTGTCACCTTTAGACGGAAGAGATTTAAATCGCTCTTTTCCTGGGATGAACATTGAAACTGTGACTGGACGTATTACAGAATTTGTTAGCCAACAGCTTGTTGAGCCAGCAGACATTGTAGTGGACTTACACTCAGGCGGAAACTCTTTGGACTTTGTTCCCTGCGCGATTATGCATAAGTTGTCTGATAAAGATATGTACAACAAAACCAAAAATGCCCTTGAAGCATTTAATGCCCCTTACACCCTGGAACTGGAAGAGATTGATGCCGATGGGATGCTTGACACCTATGTTGAAAAGAAAAACAAAATATTTGTAACTACCGAACTTAGAGGTGGAGGGCGAGTTTCTCCAGAGGCTACAAATATTGCAGAGACTGGTTTAAAAAGACTGCTTTCGCATTTTGAGGTATTGCCACAAATTTTTGATCAAAGTATTCAGTCAAAAGTTTATGAGGTGCCTGGCAGTGACAACTTTATTCATTCTCCCCAACCGGGAATTTTTGAACCTTTAAAAAGCTTATCAGAAAATGTTAGAGCTGGTGAGGTTATAGGTTATGTTCATAACTTTAACTCCAACCAAGACACTCCCTTGGAATGTAAAAGCAAGGTGGATGGTGAGGTTTTGGCCATAAGAGCCAAAGCCTTGTCTGAACCCGGCGATTGCCTTTTTATGATTGGTCAGGCTCAGTAATTTGTAATTGGCTAGCTTTATTTAAACGATCAATAATCCCCAACCATTGCGGGTCCTGATCCTTACTTTTATCTATATAACAGTACAGTCCCTTTGCCCTCTTGGCTTTGTCACGCATATTGGAATATAAAACTCTTGCAGCAATTTCAGCCTCATGAGGAAGCTCTAAGCTCTGTAATTGAGTCACACCTATATCTTTGCAAACCTCTTTCAGTAAATTGTCTGTCGGATGTGTTCTAAAAAAAACCAAGGGAACATTGGGCATATAATGATGTTTAACTTGGCCGGGGGCTACCACTTCATGACTGCTGTGGTAAACAAGTTTTTCATTGTCTTTTAATAAAGGCTTCAGCTCTTTCTCTGAAATCACACCTGATCTTAGAACTGTTAAAGTGTTGCCCTTAATACCTACAATGGTTGATTCTATGCCTACCTGGCAAGGGCCACCATCAAGGTAATAAACATCTTGTTCTTTAAATTCTGATTGAACATGTTCAATGCTTGTTGGTGAAGTCTTACCAAATTTGTTAGCACTTGGAGCCGCTAAGGGCACACCCACTTCTTTAATAAACTTTAAAGCCACTTTGTGTTTTGGGCAGCGAATACCAACGGTGTTTAAACCTGAGGTGATCAAATCTGAAACTTGAGTGGGATTTTTTTCTAACACTAAAGTTAATGGCCCTGGCCAAAATGCCTTGGCTAATCTTTCAGCTATCTCTGGCCATTGGGCAACTAAAGACTTTGCTTGTTCAGTATCATGAACATGAACAATTAATGGATCAAAAAAGGGACGCTCTTTAAGAGTAAATATTTTTTTTAACAATTCCGGTTGATCTATAGGAGCTGAAAGACCATATACCGTCTCTGTGGGCAAAACCACCAAACGACCCTGTTTAAAAGCCTCAACTGCAGATGACATCATAGCTTTTAAGCCTCTTTGCGTTTTGTTTTCTTTTTACCGGTAATAAAATTGTGTTCTATATATTCTACAATTTTTGAGGCCACATTCACACCGGTGGCCTTTTCAATACCCTCAAGGCCTGGTGAAGAGTTTACTTCCATAATAACTGGCCCTCTTTTAGACCTTAAAAGGTCCACACCAGCTATATTTAAGCCCATCTCTTTGGCGGCTTGTATGGCAGCATTTTTTTCCTTCGCCGTAATTTTTACTTTTTCAGCAGTACCACCACGGTGAAGATTTGAGCGAAACTCACCGTCTTGACCTTTTCTCATCATAGAGGCCACTACTTTGCCACCTATCACCATACAGCGAATGTCAGCTCCACCAGCTTCTTTAACAAACTCTTGCACAAGAATGTTTGCGTCCAAACCTCTAAAGGCTTCAATAACTGACTCGGCAGCTTTTCTGTTTTCAGCAAGCACCACACCGATTCCCTGTGTGCCCTCTAACAGCTTTACAACAAGAGGAGCTCCTCCAACCATGTTAATAAGACCGTCAACGTCTTTAGTGGAGTGAGCAAAGCCTGTCACCGGCAAGCCAACTCCCTTTCGAGCTAAAATCTGTAAACATCTTAACTTGTCTCTTGATCTTGAGATGGCCAGTGAGCCATTGACAGTAAAGGTACCCATCATCTCAAATTGCCTAACAACGGAAGCCCCATAAAAAGTGTGTGTGGCACCAATTCTTGGGATAATGGCATCAAAGTTATTTAATATTTCTGTTTGATACATCACTTTTGGGTCTTTTGAGGTAATGTTCATATAACAACGCAAGTAATCTATCACGCGAACTTTGTGACCACGAGACTCGGCCTCTTCAATAATTCTTTGATGGGAGTAAAGCTTTCCGTTTCTTGAAAGAAGAGCTATATTTAAATTTTGATCACTCATAATTTATTTGTCCTTTTTCTTTTTCTTTCTTTTTTCAGCTAAAAACGATTTATCTACATCTATAAGATATCGCCCTTGAAAGGCTTGTCTGCCTAGCAACATTCTAAAGCCTATAACATCACGCTTTGTTAGAGTCATTTCAATAGGCCACTTTTCTCCGTCCAGCTCAATATCAGTAATAATAACTGGGCGTTTTTCC
>JAKUPT010000020.1 GCA_022450595.1 Bdellovibrionales bacterium | reverse complement strand
AATCCAACACATAACTATAAAAAGGGCTAGCAAAAAGCGGTACAAATCTCCTGCTGCAGGTTCACTTATGTACAAAAAGTTCAGACTCATAATAAAACCTAAAATACTAACAGGTCTGACAGCAAAGCCCACAACGAAACTAAAAGCGATTAAAAACTGAAAGCCATTGATAAAGTAAGCAAAAAGATCCCAGTTAGACACCACAAAAGTTTGTAAAAAGCTTTTATACCAATCAGGGGCGGAACTCAAAGGCACCCACTCGTTGATAGAGGCTGCCAAATGGGGCTTATCTAAAAACCCATTAGTGGTATTTTCCACAGCCCTTTGGAAAAAGTAATAGCCCATAAACACCCGCATAAACGCCATAGGTACAAGGTGTCCAACATACTTTATACTTTCAAAAAAAGAGGTAAACATATTTAAATCCTTTTAAGCCATTTCTACTATTTCTTTTATAGCACTTTGAATGCCTTTAAACACCTCAAAAGGTTTCGCACTGTCGTACATATAAGCTGGAGTTGTTATTATTTTATTTTCCCGGTCAGTAATATAGTCCGTCACATCACACTCAATGTGCTGAGCACCAGTTTTTTCAATCTCTTGGGCCACAGCTTGATCATTGCCAATGGTCACGGCCACATTATGAGAGCCTAAAACCAGTGCAATTAATGCTGGTGAAATACAAAAGGCTCCAATGGGCTTAGACTGACTATGAAACTTTTCAATAAGAGCTTTGATCTCAGGCTTCACACTGGCCTTAGAGCCCAAGGCTGCAAACTCACAAAAGTGCTTGGCCACCCCAAATCCTCCAGGAAAAATAATGGCATCAAATTCATTGGGATTGAGTTTATCTAGACTCTCAACATCTCCACGGGTGATTCGACTGGACTCTGTAAGGACGTTGCGAGTGTCTTCTTCATCATCAGTGATATGATTGACGGATTTAAAGTCTTTATTTATAGAAAAACTTTTGTACTCCACATTGAGCTCTCCAAGAGCAATGTAGGTTGATACAGCTTCTGTGATTTCAGCGCCATCTTTAAATCCACAACCAGATAACATTACGGCTATTTTTCTCATTGATTGGCCTCCTATTTAGGCCCCATAGTATGGCAAAAAGATGCTTAATAAGGTACCTACTAACTTTGTCGAACGACCGCGTTATTGGTTTAAATGGCGAAAATTATATTTGTTGCCGCCGAGTCATAAAAAAAGACCCCTAAGAACGCTTAGGGGTCTTTATTTTGATTTAAATAAAATTACAAACTTAAAGTACCTTTAAGGCCTTTACTCCAGCCGGCGCTTTGTCAGCACTTGGAATCACACCAATAAATGACGGATTTGATTTAATAAAATTAATCATGTCATTAGGAGTGGTTTGTCTTTTAGGAGGGGTTGCCTGTCCAGACATTTCCTTTTCCATCCAATACTTTTCAAATTCCGCACGACTCATGCCCATGCCTTCTTTGATAAAGTTTTGAGTGGCTTTAAAAGCTGTTGGCAAAATTGACGGAGTTAAGCTTACCCCACCAACATTTGACTTTTGACCTAAATAAACTTGTTTTAAGTCATTTTTGTTAATCTCGTTGATTCCAGCGCTTTCACTCACAATCACCATGTATTCTGAGGCCAAAGCAAACTGGCTAAATAAAACTGTTAATGCGATTAATATAAATTTCATGTTTTAACTCCTTAGAATTTCCAAAAGTAAGAGTAAGAAAAGCGAATCTCACCGTAATCTTTGCTCTCGTTAACTACATCTTGCATATGCTGACTGTAATCAAGCTTGAAAGTCACCGTATAGTTAGGTCTGTATACAGTACCCACAGTCCACTTAACAAAGTCGCCATCATCAGATACACCAGCTTCTTTATCTCCACCAAGTGATTTGTCATAAACCATTTCTGGGTTTTTATAGTAATCGTACTGAGCATAAGGAGTTATCTGACCACCACTTTCAAGATCAAAGTTGTAACCCACTCTTAAGTAGTATGTGTCGATTTTGTAATCAGCATTAGTATTTTGCGCATCATTACCTACACAGCCAAATCTATCTTTAATTCTTTGATTTGCTGAAGTTGTTGATTGACAGATTAAATCAGCCTTAGACTCACCAACATTACCACTATCATCTCTTGTCGCGTTGTGGTCAGCTTGATAAGTAGCCGCCTGAACAGTCCACTTAGAGCCCTTATATTGAAAGTATGGACCCATCACATTATACTCATCTTCAGACATCCATGCATGAACACCACCTTCTGAAGGGCTATCAGCTTTATCATTGATAGGTTTTGCTTTTCCATTGGTGTCGTAGTAAGAAAAACCAAATTTCCAGTTAGACCCAATGTTATACTGTAAGTCGATTCCGTAAGGCACTTGGCTTGATTCACGTTCGTCGTTTCCAGTTTTTAATACATATCGCAAAGACCAAACTCCAAGGTTTTTTTGCCCCCAAAGCATTAGGTTTGTTGTTCTTGTAAGCATTAGGTGATCTGTATCAAAAAGCTCAGGTGCTTCAATACCAATATAAGTTGGAACGGCATCTAAGATTTCATTGTAAATTCCAAATGGACGGTACAATTTACCAATTCTAAATTTTAAGTAATCACCAGCTAAAGACTTTTCAACCCAGGCATTTCTTACACTTATATTTCCGGCACCCTGTCCTGTTAAATTCATGTAAGCTCTGTAGTCATTGTTGATGTTACTGTTAATCACTAATGAAAGGTTTGGTACGTTAAACTCTGATGAGTTTTCGTCTACAGCCCCATTTGCTGACGTTTGATCTTCGACACTTTCAAAGTAGCCGTCTAGATATCCATAAAACCTCGTGTCCATATTTTGTGCGTGCAGTGATGAGAAACCAAATACCACTGCTGCAGCTCCAAGTAGATTGCGAACCACAGTTCCCCCTTTTTTATTGTTTTTTATATGATTAGTGAGGTTAGACAGAAATTCAACTCAACAATAAAAGACCAGACTTTAGATGGAATCGGGCTCTTTGATGCCATAGTCACGAAGCACCCAACATTGGCTTAAAAAGACATTTTGTCCCTCATTAACCTCGATCCATCTTTTGTTACATCGGCTCACGGTGCCGTCATAAAGATCAAAGTCTGAGCTAATATAACCAACGAAGTCTGTAGAAATCTCCCATTCAATATGCTCCACCTGATTGTTTTCACGGTTGTACACATCCACTGAGAGTTTATGAATGTTTAACTCACAAGGTGAGCACTCCCCTTTTTCAGCCACACGGCTGGGAACAGGCTTTTTATAAGTCTCATACTCTAAGTTATGAAGAGTGACGGACTCTTCTTTCTCCTCAAGTGGCTTCAGTGTTTGACTTGGGCCAATGGGCTTTGGAACTGAAAAGTCTTCGTCGTAAATTCTTGAGCTTTGCTCATTATTTTCATCGTAATATATTTCTTCTCGGCGAATATTGTAGTGGACCATTTTTTCATTTTCTTCACGGGCATGAATCAAAGAAATAAAATCCGCGAGTAAAAAACTGTTGGTTGGGGTTTGAATTTGGTTATTTACTTCATAAAAAGTGTACAGCCCAACTGGGATCTCCAAAAAATCAACCTGTTTTTCCTGGTAAATACGAGTTAGTACTTCTTGAAACTCTTCAAAACTATTTTGATTGGCTTTATTAAAATAGTCTTCTAAAGGCTCTTCTTCCAGTTGTTTCATGCAAGAGAGCAAAATGATACTTAAAAATAAAACAAGAACGGCTTTCATAATTCTCCTAAATGGAATCCCAACCCCAAACCCACAGAGGAAGAGGTAAAATATTTTTTAGCTTTGACTGCAAAAAATTGTTCAAGGCTTTGTCGCCCAAAAGCTCATGGGGGCCAAACAAAGTTTGTAAAATCACTTCTTCTCCAGTTAAGAGCACCTTTTCTTCACCTGAGCGGATCACAAGTGATTGGTTGTCCGTAGCTTCAAACTCAACAGCATAGCCAAGCCTCTTACAATACAGATTCATTTTTGCAGTTAGGCTTTCTAATCCCAGTAAGCGAACTAGCCCCAGAATTCCTAAATGGTTTTTTATCCCAAGGTTTTTTAAGTCTCCCCTGAGGTTAACACTGTGACCTGGAACTATGAGTGTGAGGTTTTGTTGTCGATAAGAGTATATATGAGTCAGAAGTTCTTTTATAGAGTTCACCCCTCCACCCCACTCATGAATATATCCTGTAAAATCCACACCTTTACCCTCTATGGCGTAACTTAAAAGCTTATTGCTTTTGTCCCACAAAGTGTAAACGTAGGATTTGGGTATTTTTAAATTGGCTTCAAAATCTATAGTTTTTCTTAACACCTGAAAGCTTTGTTTGCGGTATAGATTTTCAATGGTTGAGGCGGAGACATTGGCTCCTACATGAAAGTGATTTTGTTTTTCTGTTAAAGGCCGATCTACCATAAAGGCGTATTCATAACCAGTTTTATAAAAATTCATGCCCTTATAAAAATCAAATAGATCCGACCAAAGTATACTTAACTCACATCCCTCAGACTTTGCCTGATCCACACAGGCTTGCACCACTTTACGGCTATAGCCTTTTCCTCGATGCTTAGTGTGAGTCACAACTGAGCCAATGGCTGCGAGTTTGATCATTCCATAAATGGACTTAATGGGAAGAACTTTGTAAAGCGCATGGGAGAGTATTTCGCCCTCATTATTTTTTACCACCATCATGCGAGACTGGTTATGAGTTTGAAAGACCTGAGGGTATTCCGCCTCAATAGACCACTCCACATGGGGTCTTAGCTGCTGATTTAAAAACTCTAATAATTTTGGATAATCTTGTTTTGATATTTTTTGAGCTTCCATATGTTTATTGTATCTGTATTCGCGACACAATAACCCCTGAAACACGAAAACTATTCTTTTGTCAGAGTACATCTCTGGTCTAAGTTCCTGTTTGCCCTTCACAGACAGGAGTGCTATGAACTATGACACTATGAGAGAGTCCAAAGAAAAGAAAAAAAAGCGCGCACAAGAGGTCATCAAAAGACTCAAAAAATACTATCCTGATGCCCATTGCGCCCTAGACCATAGCACTCCGGAAGAGCTATTGATTGCAACGATTTTAAGTGCTCAGTGCACCGATGAACGAGTGAATATTGTCACAAAATCTCTTTTTAAAAAATATCCCTCACTCAAACATTTTGCCAGTGCTGACATCAACGAATTAGAGCAAGATGTTAAACCCACGGGGTTTTACAAAAATAAAGCAAAAAACATTAAAGCTTGTGCTCAAAAATTATTGACCGAATTCAAGGGAGAGCTCCCTAAAACTATAGATGAGATGACCTCACTGGCAGGTGTGGGCCGAAAGACTGCGAATGTTGTATTAGGAAATAGTTTTAATATTAGCTCCGGCGTGGTGGTAGATACACATGTAAGGCGTTTATCACAAAGATTAGAGTTTACTAAAAAAGACAACCCTGTTCTTATTGAAAAAGAGCTCTGTGAGTTGATTGATAAAAAACATTGGATCATGTTTTCTCATTGGCTTATTTTTCACGGTCGACAAGTTTGTAAAGCCCGCAAGCCCAAATGCACCACTTGTTTTTTAGATGACATTTGCCCCAGCTACAGGGAATGATTTATTTGCGGCCCTCAAGCTTTTTTTTATGATCTTTTGAAAACCAAAGACTTTCAAAAACTTCAGTTTCATTTTTACTTTGAAGACCTTTTATAACTTTAAAGTTTTCGGTGCGAATGCATTTACTAATATGATTAACTAAGACATTTAAGTCTGTTTCTACACTGTCAATAAGTCCAAGCTTTAAAGCTTGAGAAGAAATTAAAGTCTGAGAGTTTTGTAGAGAAACAAGAAGTGATTTCTCAGAAAGTCTTTTTTTAAGTCTTTCAAAACCTCCCCAGCCAAAACTTAATGTCTGTTTTTTTTGCCAAAAACCAAACAAACAATAGGGCATGGCATGAACTTCATCAAAACTGGATAAAAACTCTAAACCACCACCAAAACAATCACCTGTGACAAAGGCCACCGTGTGCACCGGCATTTTAGAAAACCGGTCTAATAGCTCTCGCATCTGTTGATTGGATTTGCGACTTTCAGCCTCTGTCATTTGAGCATATTTTTTAAGGTTGCCTCCAGAGCAATACACTCGAGGGTGCGAAGAGGTAAATATCAAAGCCAGGGGCTGCTGCTCTTCAATGATCGATAAAACTTCAGTTAATAGTTCAGGAGTCAGACTGTTTGCTGATTGCAAATTGCAATAGTCTATATTTAAAACCTTATCTGCCAACCATTGATGGGTTAAAGCTTTACTCATGAAAAAACACCTCTTTGTTTGTAAACTCAACACACCTTATTGTTCCCACCTATGGGTAAGATTTTCAAACTGTTTTTATATTAGCCTTGTGAGTAAAAAGACTGTAGTTTTGATTTCTTTTAAGGAGGGGAATTATGTTTAAAAATCAAATCACCAGTTTAGCTTTAGTCTTAGCCATGGCTCTACCGCTAAAGGCTGACATTATTGGCGCACCAATTTTAGTTGTTCAAGCCATTGGCGGCATTATTACTTTTTTTGCTAGCGCAAAAGAAAGCAGGCCTTCACAACTGCTTACTGTTAATGATTCAGAGATTTTTGTCGACAGTGAGGCTTTTAAAAAGAAAGGCTTGATGCTTGAAAAGTACTTATTTTACCAATGTCAAAATTGGGATGAAACAAAAGTCATTGCGCAGTCAGAAATTAATATTATCAATCGCTCTTTAGACGAGGTCTATAAAATTGAAGAGGCTAAAAATGTTTTAAAAACAAAAAAACATGCTGCTATTTTTCTTTTAGCTTTAAATGACTTTTCGAACACCCATATTCGAAAGAGTAGTTTTGGTGGCCCCTTTAAAAAATCACAATGGACTTCTAATGAGTTTAAAAAACAGTTAGAACACAAAGGCTGTGAAAGTCATCAGGCTTTTCAAGAGGTCAAGAGCTGGTCTGACTCTCATGAATTTCCATTTTTTAAATAGCATTTAACATTTCACTGTACATATCTTGCTGAGACACAAAGGCTAGCCCCATTTTTTTTGGGGCTTGAGCTTTATCTTCTATCCATACAATTTTAGCATTCAATGTGTGAGACTTATTTAAGTCAGTAAGCTTAACATTCAAACGAATATATTCACCGGCCTTAAACTCTGTGTTTGTAGGACAAGTGCATTGAACACCACCATAGGACAAATTGATCATTTTCGCGCCCATATTTTGTGAGCTTGATAGAGAGCTTATCTCTATAGGAAAGTTGGCTTCATAGCGAGGAAACTTTTGCCCCGGCACATTGATCGCAGCTGATGTTTTAATTAATAAAGTTTTTAAATTATCTGTCAGTTCTGGAAGCATAACGTTGTACCAATTACGAGGCACTTCCAAAAGAAGTCTATTTTTAATCAGTGATTGATAAACATCATGGTAGGTTAAAAATAAAACTTTTCTAACTAAGTTTTTATCCAAGGTTTGCTTTAAATAAGTGATTAAAGTTTCATTGGGCTGCATACACTCAATGATTAAGGTGTCGACTTGCTTGGATAGTAATATTGGATGAAGTTCAGACCACTGCTTTTTAAACATCACTGGCATATGCAGTTCATTAGAAATGTCCTTAAAGGTTTCCTCAAGATAAGAGGACTCAAAAAAGCAGAGAAGTTTGCGCCGATTCATCATAATGGCTTATCGTCTTCTTGTGGCTTTCACTAAATAGCTTAGTCTCAAAATAATACACAAGGTATACAAATAAATATGGAAATAGCCTGGGTTCCAGCTTAACTCTCTAGTGTTTATCAAACTAGGTGTAATCTTAGGTGTTTCAAACACAGAGGATATGTTCTGAAGCTGTTCTAATATTTCGTTTGAGTTTTTATTCAGTGAACTGTAAAAACACAAAACTACGACGACCACAAAGGGGTCGTCGTTTTAAAATGAAGCTTTGATTATCTTTCAGATATTGGTGTGTATTTAAGGCCGTTTTTTCCCACCCATTCACCACGAGGACGGTAAATGCGGTTGTTTGTTTATTGCTCAAAAATATGGGCCAACCAACCACTCACACGAGAGGTGGCAAAGATGGGAGTGTATAGATCTAACGGGATGCCCATGCTGTAGTAAACTGAGGCTGAGTAGAAATCCACGTTTGGAAGTAAGCCTTTTTCTTTTTGTACAGTCTCGTCAATAATTTTAGACATCTCATAATATTGAGTTCCGGCTTTATTACATAGCTTTTCACTCATGCTTCTTAAGATCTTGGCTCTTGGATCTCCATTTTTATAAACACGGTGTCCAAAACCCATGATCTTTTTCTTGCTAGCTAAGGCGTCTTTAACCCACTCTTTGGCTTTCTCTACTGAGCCCACCTCGATTAACATGCGCATCACCTGCTCGTTGGCTCCACCGTGAAGTGGTCCTTTTAAAGCGCCGATACCACTGGTAACAGAAGAGTAAACATCACTTAAAGAAGAGGCTGTAACACGAGAGGCAAAAGCTGAACAGTTTAACTCATGATCGGCATGTAAAATCATGCAAGTGTCAAACACATCTACGATGTCTTGATCGGGCTCTTTTCCTGTAAGCATGTAATTAAAATTCCAAGCAAAACTTTTTTCAGGGTTTGGTTCTACATAGTCTTTGCCTTGACGAAATCTTTCAAATAATGCCACAAGCGTTCCCATTTTAGCAGTCAGTCTGGAAGCCACTCTAAATCTGGCCTCTTCAGAATCGTCTTGTGCGTCTTCATCCCAAAGAGCTAAAGAAGAAACCGCTGTTCTTAACCATGCCATGGGGTGAACATCTTTGGTTGGTAAAAGCTTTAACATGTTCACAGTTTCTGGTTTTAAACTGATGTCTTTGCTCAATGTTTTTTTAAAATTATCTAACTCTTGCTTAGATGGCAGTCGATCGTTCCATAGTAAAAACACAACCTCTTCATAGCTTGAGTTGGCGGCAAGATCTTCAATCAAGTAACCACGATAGCAAAGTGTTGCATCGACTATTGATGAAATTGCGGTTGTACAAGCTATGACCCCTTCAAGACCTTTATCCACTGCTCCTGCGTATACTTCAGCCATGGGTCATTCCCCCTTTATTTAAGTGATTTGTGAAAAAATAAAACATGCTCTAGGTTTACACTATTCGCGGCTGTCGTACAAGAATATGGGCACCAAGTTATAGTTATATATTTTTGTCTACAT
Source organism: Bdellovibrionales bacterium (assembly GCA_022450595.1). Classification (GTDB taxonomy): domain Bacteria; phylum Bdellovibrionota; class Bdellovibrionia; order Bdellovibrionales; family UBA1609; genus JAKUPT01. The sequence goes on along the minus strand of JAKUPT010000020.1, from coordinate 35,722 downwards.
ACTTAAGTGGGTAGGTGTCTTGCGACCTATCTGATTTTTTATAATAGAAAACACACGAGAGTCATACAAAAGGCCAACATGTCCCACATGATCCAATTCAATGTTGACGGCTCTTTCACTTTCGACATGAGCCGAGTTTGTGGGCCAAACCGTCCAATCCTTATTCGAATATACACTGATCAGTCGACTGCCTTTAGGAATGGGAGTGTTATTTAAGGCTTTAATATAAAAAGAGTCTCGGCGCAGATCTTTTGAAAGACTGCCTGATAGAAATAATTTTAAAAATGAACTGGCAGATGTTCCCTGATGAGCGGTTCCCAACGTCAACAACGTGTTGATGTGACCCGCACTTAAAGCCGAGCACATGTACTGCCTTGCAACAAGGCCCCCCAGGCTATGGGCAATGATATCAATTTCTTTACAGCATGTTTTTTTTTGAATCTGTTCTATTTTTGATGCGAGATCTTCAACCATACCAGTCAGACTGCCATGCCTTGTAGAATAGTTTAATGTAAAGATATTGCTCCAGCCCCAACTGCGCATTTGTTTTTTTAATGACAAAAATGCTGAGCGATTATGGATCACACCATGCAAAAGCAAAACTGGTCTTGGGTTGAAGCTTGTCACAGGATGAGAAGAGGCCACTTCGTTGACTTTAATCAACCCCAAGGGGTAGTGCTGTACAGCTTTTAAGTGGGCTCTTAACTCTTTCCCACCAGCTTGAATTGTTTGAATCACATTTTCAAAATCAATTTTTATCAACACAGAAACAACAATCCTTTTAATTTTTTTTCGCTAGCTTTATCACACGGTCTTTCACTTCAGCCACAACTACCGTTCTGTCGGCTTTTTGATTTTTACCTGATGCAAAATTTTGCACATCAAAAAGCAATTGGTTTCTCAGCTCATGCACACCTTTGCTTGGTGCTTTTGCAATGGAGCTCATAAGTCGCTTGAGACCGTAGGCTTCGCCTTCAATATTCTCAGCCTGTAAAACACCTTTGGAGACAATAATAATTCGATCCCGAGGATTCAAGCTGAGTTTTTGTGAGGCTTTGACTTGTTTGAGCTGAGCAGATATTGGACCCTGCGTTGCGGGCAAAAGCCTCAACTCACCGGAGGAATACTCTTGCACTAAAACGCTGATATCGCCCAGCAAACAGTAGTCCATCTCAAAGCTACGCCGGTCGACACGGGCGTAGAACACATCAGAGAACTCCTCTGGCTTTAAAGACTGCACAGCTTCGGATCTTATCATCTCAACCACTTTTTCTGGCTCGGCTCCAGTCCTTGCCTCCATGGTGCCGGTCAATTTTAACAAAATAGACAATAGCAAAGTAGAAGCCCCATAGCCGGAACTGCTGGAAACAAGCACTCCAAACCGCAGTTTGTCCATATGGGAAAAAATATCTAAATAGTCCCCACCGGACTGACCTCCGGCTATAAATTTCGTGCTAAATTCAAAGCCTGAAATGCTGGGAAACTCTGTTGGAATGAGTAGCTTTTGAATTTGGTGCATCACATTGATGTCATGGTTTAAATTCATTATTAAAGACTCAAGCTGACTGTTTGCCGCTATTAACTCTTGTTTGTAGCGATTCACATCATCGTCACGCTCTGAAAGCTGTGCTTGCAGATCTTCTATTTGTTGTCGCAATTTGCTTATTATTTCATCTGACATAGAGAAATTGTCCGTTTTCTTTTCATAGAGCGTCAATCTTTTTCTAAGCTGGAAAATGAATTAAACGCCTGTTTGTAACAGATCCTCTCAAAATAAAGCCTTTAACTAATTCTGCAGCCAACCATCCACACAAAGGTCCAGACACCGCCTTTATTTCGCTCTAAGAGTGACTGCTAATACATACTTGCCTTCTGAAATATGACGCAAATATTTAGTGCCATAAAAATCTTGAAACATTTACAGCATCTGATTAGTGATAAGTTCTATGCAAAGTCAATTTGGCCCCACACTTGAACAGATACAAGCAGAGATACAAGCTTTGCCAAACCAGAATAACAATCTTCTTTTGTTAATGCTGAATATAGAACAGTACATTAACCCAAATTGTGACTCTGAGCTTTTTTATAAAGAGTTAAAAACTCACCTACTCACTCTTAAGAGCTTAGTCAAAGATCAATCTGAAGCTGACCGACTAGGCATTTTGATTGATTACTTTTTTAATAAAATAAATTTTGAAATTATAGATAAAAATGGCTACGAAAAACTCCCCCATTGGGAACTTGCAAACGCACTCTCACAACGAAGCTCTACGGCCTTTATAAGCAGAATGATATTTTTATTTTTTGCTTTAGAGTTGAACATTGATCTTCAGGCGGTCGAGCACAGTGACTTGTGTCTTGTGGCATGGAAAAACAACAACGACGAACAGTTTTTAAATTTGTTTTTAAAAGCCAAACGTCTCACCCAACAAGAAATCATTCTCTGTTTTAACCAACGTGGTTCTAAATCTTCAAACAAGCTCTGCCTTGAAAGCCTAACTGACATTGACTTACTAAAAAAATATTTACTTCAAATGATGACATTTTATAATAAATTTAATGCACCCAAAGTGTACCTAAAGCTGTTAAATATTTATTTAAGTGTTGATAAAAATCATTTGCACAGCCTGTCTGAAAGAGCCTTATTGTACAAAGAATTAGGACAAACCAACAAAGCTTATAATGATTTAAAACGATATATGTCTTTTACCGACATTAACAACACTCCTAAAAGCATTAAACTTGCCTACTATGAATTACAAGCTATTCACAAAGAGCGCGTGGACTTACTTTTAAAGCAAGAGCCCATAACTTTTCATTAATTATTTTAACTGACTGGAATAGGCTTCGTAAATGTTCTCATTGATTGAACGCATTTGTTTAATGGCCACCAAAATATCACTGAGTTTAATGCCAGCTTCCACTTCATAATTGGAGCCAGCCTCTGAGCGCAGCCATGTCAGATAGGACTTTCTCAACCCAAATAACATCTGATCAAACTTCATCACCTGTTTGGAGTATTTTGCTTTCTCGGGCCCTACTTGCCCCGTCAACATATCAAAAGTGGACTCATAACATGTTAGCAATTGCTGGCAGACTTTTGTAATCTCAGTCTTAAAGCCACCTTCAATTTCAACACCTAAAATATGAATCTCTTTTAATGATTCAACCACTAAACGACATCGATCAGCAAGGCTTTCAAGCTCAGTGGCAATTCTAGTCAAATTTCGGACTCTGGCCCCTTGTTTTTCAGTGAGAGGCACTTCCATCACCCGATTTAAAAAAATGTAAATTTCATCTTGTATATTATCTGTAATACGCTCGTATTTAGTGACACGTTCAATGTGCTCTTTAAGGTCCTCTTCTTGAAAAGCCTCAATGGTTAACTCTAAACTGGTTTCAACAGTTGCCGCCATTTTTTTAATCTCTTGGTGCACTTGTTCTAATGCCAGAGCCGGTGACAGATGTAATGTTCTTCCTGGATAGATTAACTTCTGAGGAATTTTTTTAACAGGATTTGGAACCCACTTAATTGTGAGCTTTTTAAATAACGAAGATAGACTCAAAAATAATAAAGACGACCATAATGTGTACCCCGTATGAACCAGCATAATAGATACAGCGCTTTGATGGTTGTTTGTCAGCATTTGCGCCCACTGAAATGCGGTACGATAAATAGGCTTAAACAGAAAAAAGGCAATCACTGTGGAGAGCAGTAAAACTAAGAACTGTGCCAGGCCTCCTCTTTTGGCCACAGGACCAATTCCCCAGGCAGTTTTTAAAATTGGAAGACTTTGACCAAGACTGGCTCCGATCACTAACATTATAGCCAATGAAGTTGGTAAAACTTTAATTTCAGATAGAGCTATACATATTAATACAAAGGCAATAACAGATCTTGCAAAATACATAATAAAGGCAGCTGCAAGAACAAGAATCAAAAAGGACCAATTAGGGTTGTAAAGAAAAACATCTGTTTGAAAAAACATTTTTAAGGGCATTAAGTAAACAGCCAAATGTTCAAACATCATAATGGATATTAACAGCAAACCCACAGCAAACATAGATTTACTAAAACTTTGCAAATAATATCTTCTGCTATAAAGCATTGGTAAGGTGAACAAAGCCACCAAGCTCACGCCCAGCAGTGGCCAATCTAGTAGTGGTAAATACACTAAGGGCAAAACGCCGACATAGGATGAAGAAAGAACCATAAACAGCTCTTGCAAACTCAACAGGCCTGATGAGCTAAAGCTTAAAGCCATTGTAGAAGTGCTGGTCACTGATTGAATGAAAAAACTCAGTATAGCTGCCAGTGAAAATGTTTTATATTTATTATGACTAAAGGCATTCACTAAACAAGAGATTTGTTTTTCAAATAAAACTTGCAGGCCTTGAGAGAAAATCCGTAATGAATAAATGATTAATGCAAATAATGCTGTCAATAAAACAATCGCTGTGATTGTTGCTCCACCGGGGTCCAAGCGATGTCCTTTCTAAACCGTAGATACCATATCATATCTTATACTTTTACCTATATACCTTTGAGTCACTATGGGGGTCAATGCCTCAGCGTGTAGGGGGCGCTTTGTAACAAAGCGTTTTTTCGCCACAGATAAGGCCTTGTTGGCAATTTTTTTATTTTCCACTTCATCTGCGGGTAGTAGGGCCTTAAATAACTGCATCGACTTCTGAGACAAGGCCTGCTTTTTTTTGTCGGGAAACATGGGATCGAAGTAAATAACATCTGGCTTTTCATCTATCAGTTCAAAATACTCTATAGCTTCTGAATACAAAATATTTATACGCTCACAAATAAACTTATAAATTTCTGAGTCTTCTGAGAGCTCATTTATTGCACTCTTGAGAAGTAAAAAAACTGTGGGCGAACGCTCCAGCGCTGTGACTTTAAAGCCAAGGCTTGCCATATAAAAACTGTCTTTTAATGTGCCAGCACTTAGATCTAACACTGTACTGCCCACGCCTAAAGCTTTAGCCAGAGGCTGCTTTTTACTTGGCTTTTTTTTTATTAAATTTAAATAATAGCTTTGAGTAAAATCAACGCCGTAGGGTTTTTGAGATATTTCTTTTTTAAAGATCATAAACTTTTGATCTTCAATAACAAGACTTATACCTGCCTTGTTACATTCTCGTTGAGCTTGGGAAAGTATTTCTGGGTCTATTCTCAAAAAAACAACACTCCTGCAAATATCAAACAGTAAAACCAATTTAAATTCATAGCGTACTTATAAACTTTTTTAAGTTGTGAAGACACTGGTGAGTATATTTTTAAAATTTTATAGATCATAAACAAACTACTTCCTACAACTGATCCACAAAATAAACTGGCTGCCTCTATTGAAATTGGCAAATAGTATATACCAAAACTTAAAACGCAAAGAATGATTAACTGAAAACATAAATACAACTTCGCTTTATCAAAACCCAATCGACTTATAAAAGTTTTAATTCCAGCTTTTGAATTGGGCATAATATGCATCCAATTTTTAATTTGCATATGAATCATGGCAATCCAACCCAGGCAGCTTCCCACACCTATATGCTCAATTCTAACCTCACTGGATATCACTGAGCTTAAGCCAATTACAATTAAAGGACCTAGTGCTAAAAAAACAATAAATTCTCCAATGCCTTTATACTTAAGCCCCAAGTCTTTGTAAGAAAATGCAAATAAGGCAAAGGCGGCAAATAAGGCCATAACAATACTCACCAAAGGCTCTGCCACAAATAATGGTAATGAAAACAAGAGGGTTAAAAACAAACAAATATAAGCAATATTTTTTACCTGACTGGCCGCAAGCCATGCTTTTTGAATAACCTGGCTGCCGGAGGTCTGACTGATGCGATCCACACCGGCCAAGTGATCAAAGTAATCATTTAAAGAAAAGGCTGATAAGTTTAAAAGAATTAAACTGATAAAACTTAAAATCACATGATAAAAATTTAGAGGTAACCCCAAAGCATAATTGAGTCCTAGGGTGATCATTAATGGGCCTAAGGTAAACACCCAATATCTTGGGCGGCTCAAACACAGAAGTAAAAAAACAAAAGAGGGCCTGTTTATTTCTGAAAGCTTTTTTAACTCAAAAGTGACTTTTTCAACCGGTGTATTAACTGAAAACGAATGAATGGGGATAGCACGCTTTTGGTCTGAAAAACTTCCCGTCAAATAAGCGGTAAAATCTTTATTGTTTTTAGATAGAGTCACAAACTGATTTTGAGTTTTCATTTATGCTTTTCGCCAATATAAAGGTTCAGGCAATTTTGACAGTGGTTCAACAACACTTTGATACTCAGAGCCTACCTCTTGTTTGAGCTGCTCTAAAAAGTGATGGTACAGATCAATGTATCTTTGATTTTCTTTATCAAATTCTGACAAACGCATTTCGACAAAATCTTTTCCTAATAAACTCTGAACATCTTCAATACTTTTGCAATCGCGGAATTGAGTTTTGACTGGTGCGTCTAAGTCGTGAGTTAAAAACACGGCAAAAGAGTTCATATAGCCGGATTTTAAATCGCCCAATACAGCCTTATTTTCATAATTTCTGATGTCAAAATCTAAAAGATCATCTGATCTTTGAAATAATAAACCTAATATGGCCCCCAACTGATCTAATAGATCATGAGTGGAATCTGAATAAATTTCTTTTGCAAAAAAGGGGGCTCTCATACACCACTTGAACAAAGAGGCGGTTTTAAGTTTGTGAACCTCATCTAACTGCTTAAGCTGAACATCCCAATCTTTTACCAAAGAATCTTGAATCCACTCCCCTTCAAGCAAATCAGAGATCATCTCAGCCGTGTATTGAAGCAGTTGTAAATTGCCGTACCTAGAAAGATTCACCATCACACGAGCTAACAAGTAGTCACCAGCCAGTACTGCATACTCGGGGGTGTACTTTAACCAAGCTGTTGTTTTATTACGCCTTAGGTGAGAACGATCCACTAGGTCGTCATGTAAAAGCGAGGCGTTGTGAATGAATTCAATGGTTTGAGCAAGCAAATGAATCTGCTTTTTTTCTAGTTTTAAATGATCCGATATTTTTTGAATCAGTTTACTTCTAAAGCCTTTGCCATGAGAAAACAGGTCATCGTACAAAGCATTGAGCTTTGGCAAATAGGATGGAAAATCTTGAGCGTCGTATATTTTGATATTCATGAGTGCCTATAGGCAATAATGTTTATTACACTGGTTGTCAATACGGTGTCTATGCTGTCAAACAGCATTCCGCCATGTATACTTTCTTTATAGGTGACACATGGCAGCGGATGACTATATAAAAAAAGAACGAGCATTTATTCACGATATTTCTTCTCCTTTAATGATTGCAATGGGGATGATTGAGTCCTTAAACAATGGGTTAGATGAAGACTCTAAGGCAGATCAACAGATGAAAGCAGAAAAAGCTTTAAAAGCTTTAAACCGCATCTCAGATCTAGTAAAAGAACGTAGAAGTATACTGGTGGAGGCTGTTTCAGCAGGGGTATTATTTTTTGGGAATATATATAGAATCTCCCATCAAGCTTTGGAAGAGTTTATTCAGCATATTGGGATAAAGTGGGAAGACTGGTTTGATGACAAACTTATTGGCGCCCCCATTGTTCATGCCGACACTCAGTTTAAACGACCCATCAAAGCTGGTGACACTTATGCCATTCATATTTGTTGCTTTAAGCTTTCACAATCCACTGTTGGCTTTCAAATGGACTACATACACAATGACTCTGAAGAGATTCATGCCGTGGTTAAAACAGTTCACACCTTTATTGATAAAGCAAAGCTTGAAAAAACCAAAATGCCACAAATTTTCCATGAAAGACTTAATAGATATCTAATATGAAACCCACAACCAGTTTTGATATTGACTGGCTCAGTGATCAAAGCCACATACTTTCAGCCGAGTCTTTGTTAAAGGACTACCATCAAAAAGATATTTTTAATGAACCTGGCCTAATCTGGCTTAAAACTTCTGGCACAACATCAAATCATGAGAAATGGATTGGCCTAAAAAAACAGGCCATCTTAGCTTCGGCTCATTCCGTGAATCAGTTTATAAAAGTGAATGAAAAAGACATTTGGCTCAATACTCTGCCACTTTACCATATTGGTGGTTTAAGTATTTTAGCTCGAAGTCACCTCTCTGGCAGTGTTGTTTACAATCGCAGTATCAAACCTTGGAGCCCATTGACTTTCAACCAACACATTCAGTCTACTCAAGCCTCTCTTATAAGTTTGGTGCCCACACAGGTGTATGACATCGTTCAAGCTAAAATGAGTTGCCCAAAAACCGTGCGTGCCGTTTTTGTAGGCGGAGGCCATTTAACTCCTGAACTTTACAAAAAAGCCCGACAGCTTAACTGGCCACTATTAACCACTTATGGCATGACAGAAATGTCCTCTCAAGTGGCCACCGCGGAACTGTCTAGCTTAGACAATCAAGAGTATCCGAAGCTAAAACTACTTGCCCATATTAAGGCCAAGCTCAACAAAGACTCTTTATTGTTATTAGATGGTCCCTCAAAATACACCTACAAAGTGACAATTATAAATCATAATATTGAAGTGCAAAAAGCAGATGACTACATCACTACAGAAGACCAAGTTGAGCTCAAGGAAAGCTATCTAAATTTTAAACAACGAATTTCAGATAGAGTAAAAGTCCTTGGCTACTTAGTGGATAAATCCTCATTAAACAAAAAACTGTCATCCCTTGCTGAATCTAAAAAATTTGATCCCAGAAAATTTGTGATTCAAAACATGAAAAACACCAGAAGAGAAAATGACTTAGTGGTTTTTTTTGAAGACTATCATTTTTCACAAATTCAAAACCTTATTGATGATCTGAATAAAAATTTAAAAACTTATGAAAAAATACAGCGTATCTATAGAGTCAACTTGTTAGAGCGCACCGAATTAGGGAAGTTTAAAAGTCAGTTGAAAATTTTCAGACAGTAAATGCCAAGAAAAATCATCTAAATTTTGATTCCAATGTTTTTTAATCACAGTCATGTCCCCAGCCTTAAAATCCAAATTTAATAAATGCTCAGTCCCAAAACCACATATATTATTCAGTAGTTTTTTTTCAGAGGCCTCCCAAAGTGAACAATACCATTCAATTTCATCGGACATATAGTGAGTGGGAACAATATTACAAGATATGTTCGGGTAAAAGCTTTTGGCAGGCTTCCAAATATAAAAATCAAAACACGGTTGATTAAACTCAATACTGTGATCTAAAGCTAAAGAGAGATTTGGGAAGTCAGCTTTGATTTGAGCCCATAGTTTTTCTTCGTAGGCAAAAGGATCTTCAATAAAATCAAAAGCCTCTAAGGTTTTGGAGTGACATAATTTTAAAAAACTATAAAACTCATCAAATGAAAGTTTATTATTAAAGTCTAACCGCAAGCTATTGGCTTTAAAATTTAGAGCGTTTAGTGTTTCTGCAAGCTTTTCAAAATTCTGCTTGGGCTTTAATTTGAGTTTATTGAACGGTGGGCTTGTCGCTAAATATTTTTCATCTTGAATTAGTTTATGACTTTCAGGCAGTGTAATGTTTTTTAAATTTTCTTGCTTTAAGTCTTTCATAGCAAAATATAAGGATTTTTGAACAAGACTGTGATTTTGATCAGAAAGTAGGTCTAATTTTAGATCTGCCAGAGATGTATCCCCAAGATGAGGCCAACTGGTGAGTGAGGCAATACCAGCTTCATTTTGGTCTTCTAGCTTTAGAATAAGAATTTTTTTGTCTAAAGACTTTTGTGTTTTTTCGGCAATAAAGAGTTTCATTGTAATAAAAACCCAATAGAAAGAAGTCCACAGAAAATTATTTGTAACAAGGCCGAGAGAGCTAAAAACTGATTGTATATTTTAGAGGGCTTTGTCATTAAAAGTTTATAAATTAAAACTACAGCTAAGGGCAATGTTAAAAGAGGAAGTAGCGACACCCAAATCAACTTATAAGTAAACCACCAGTATAGGTTGAGTAAATAAGACAATGAGATTAAAAGAATAATTTCTAATTTTGCAAAGCTTACTCCAAAGCGTACTGGTAGAGTTTTTTTATGTACCAGCTTATCTTGCTCAACGTCTCTTAAGTTATTTATCGCGATAAGTACGGTTGCTAAAAACCCGCACTGGAGGCCGGCAACTAATGCATCTACACTCCAACTTTCAACAAGTAAGTAGTAAACGCCTCCCACAGCAATAAGACCAAAAAATAGAATCACAAAAAAATCACCAAGCCCTTTATAGGCCAGAGGGAAAGGACCGCCCGTATAGCCGTAGGCTAAAAACAAAGACAGCAGTCCAATACCTACAATGACCCAGCCTCCTTTATAAACTAAGGGCACCCCAAAAAATAAGGCCAGCACACAAAAGCCAATGGCCCACCAAAATACAGATTGAGAACTCATTAATCCACTTTGAGTGACACGTTGAGGACCGATGCGCTGATCGGTGTCGGCACCTTTTTTGAAATCTATGGCATCATTAAAAAAGTTTGTCGCAATTTGAATAAAAATAGCTGAGAGAAGAGCACAAGCCACAATCCACAACTGAAGCTTTTGCTCTTGCATTTGGACTAAACTGGCTGCCACCATAATTGGCACTATGGCAGCAGTCAGGGTTTTTGGTCTTATCGCTAATAATACACTTTTAAACATTTAATTAAGGCAGACGAGGGAATTTATTAAAATCTGGCTTACGCTTTTCAACAAAGGCTTTTTTACCCTCTTGTGCCTCTTCAGTCATGTAGTACATCAAAGTGGCATTGCCGGCTAAATCTAGTAATCCAACTTGACCATCACAGTCCGCATTTAAACAGGACTTTAAACAACGAAGTGCCATTGGTGAGTGTTCAAGCATTTCACGACACCACTTTAAAGTTTCTTGTTCAAGCTCAGCATAAGGAACCACATGATTCACTAAGCCCATATCCATAGCCTGTTCGGCGTTGTACTGTCTGCATAAAAACCAGATCTCGCGGGCTTTTTTCTGACCAACGATTCTTGCTAAATAACTACTTCCTAAGCCACCGTCAAATGATCCTACTTTTGGACCGGTTTGACCAAAGATGGCATTATCCGCAGCAATAGTGAGATCACAAACCACATGCAATACGTGGCCACCACCAATGGCATATCCGGCGACCATTGCCACCACTGGTTTTGGCATTTGGCGGATCATTTTTTGTACATCTAAAATATTTAAACGAGGCACACCATCGCTTCCAATATAGCCTGCAGAGCCTCTTACTTTTTGGTCTCCTCCAGCACAAAAAGCATCTTTGCCTTCTCCGGTAAGAACAATCACTCCGATTTGTGGTTCTTCACGGCAAATCTCTAAAGCATCTTTAAGCTCGTGCACGGTTTGTGGTCTGAAGGCATTTCTAACCTCAGGACGGTTAATAGTGATTTTAGCAACACCATCTTCTGTTCTTTCAAATTTAATATCTTCATATTGCTTAATAGATACCCAAGATTCTGACATTTGACTCTCCCGTCGTTTGAAAATTTCCTTTTAAGAAAAGGCTTAAACTTTTGATCTGTTTGTATGATTTTTAATTACAACATCTCTATTTTGTTAGCAAGGAATTCACTCAATGTCGTTAAAAAGTCTTCTGGATTGTCCAAATGCAATCGATGTCCAGCATTGGGGATTGTTAAGAACTGCCCTGGCCAAGATAAATCCTGCATATTTTTAGAAATTTTAACAAACTTTGAATCCTGCTCACCGAACAGCCATAGCAGTTTGGAGTTTACATCTTTAAAATCTTCAGCTCGAAGGTTTTGCTCAGCAAGGGAGTATTCAGTAAAAGCTAATTCAATGGCTTTAAAGTCAAAATCATGTTTTTTTCTTTTGGCTTGGGTGGAGTTTTTTAATACAGCCTGATTGTTCCACTGTTTAAGTGTCTGCTCCCAATCATTTTTTAAAAAGCCGTGTGCCCACTTTTGGTCCTTGAGCTTACGAGCACTGCGCTCCTCAGACGACAAGTTTATGGTGTTAGCTGATATAAAAACACAATGAGTAAACAAATCTTTGTGACTTTTAAGAACTTCAAGAGCTAACCTTGCTCCAAAAGAATAACCTAAAAGAATATTGCTGGTTTGCTTTTGTTCTTGAATATAATGAGTGAAATTTTCAACCCACTTTTTTTTTCTAATATTAATATTTAGTTCATGATTTTTTTCAAACAAAGGTATCACTTTGTATTGAAACTTCTCTAATACTTCAAAGTCCTTTGATTGACCTAAAAATCCTGGAAGCACCCAAATCATTCAAATAGCTCGTTATACTCTTTAAAAAATTGGGCTGTTTGCTCGGAGTCTGGTTTTAACTCACAAATACAACGCTGATACTGTTTAGCAATACTCATATCGGTGGTGTAGTCCACATTCCAAAAGTTTGCCAGTGATTTAAAGTCTGTTGTGTGGGTATTTAAAAACAGCTTTTCCTTAAACTTTTGTTCAAATATTTTACCGCCGCCATTATTTACAATTACTAGTTTAAAATCCCCTTCCAGCTTTGACTGCTGATTGTTGGGGCTTAGCGGCCATAAAGCCGACATGTCATACATGGCCGTCAGATCCCCCACTATCGCCCAAACCGGTTGGTTGGATGAGCACAAGCCAAGGCTTGTGGATATTATGCCATCAATTCCATTGGCACCTCTGTTAGCTTCAATGCAAGGGTGAGGATGGTCATAGCTTGCAAACTCGTTCCATTCTCTAATGGGCAAACTATTGCCTAAAAACACCATTTGTTCGGAAGGAATCACTTGCGAGAGTTTTGACACTATGGCCTGTTCAGAGTTTGGAAATTTAGCCAATAAGCTTTGAATGTTTTTACACTGACTTTTATCCTGCTCTAAGGTTGCAAGACTTAACTTATCTACCATTTTTTCAACTTCTACAGTTTCAAGTAAACTTAAAGGAACAAGTTTAGAGTGTCGAGAAAGGCCTTTAAAAGCAAGATGAGACACACTGACCACTGGCAGCTTTGAAAACTTACCCTCTAAATCTCTCCAAAACCTCATAGTAGGAACTGAGCCAATTCTTAAAATACTTTTAAATTCAATTTTGGGTAATATTTTTTCCGAGCACTTGATTCTAAACTTATCCAGTTCAGCATCTTCACGCAGGCCACTGGCCGCTTCTGCATAAAAAGGTGATTTGAGTTTTAACAAAAATGCTTTAACTTTGGCACGGTCTTCTTGCTTGAGCCCACCAATAAGAATGAGGGGGAATTTTAATGTATAGATAATATCAATTTGTTCAGAAAAGTTTTTATCTTTTAGTTCATGCACTGATGTGCTGTCTTTTGGCTCTTGCCATAGAGACTCATCAATGGCTTCATCTATTAAAGGTTCATCAATGCAAACATTAATATGATGGGGCTTTCGCTTTGAAAGATTCTTGATAAACACCCAGTCTAAGAATTTATTAATGGCAATATCCCAAGTTTTTTCCACATAATTGGAAAAAATACCTACTTGGTCAATACTTTGGGGGGCACCACTTCCCCGGTAAGACTGTGGTCGATCACAGCTAATTATCACAAGAGGCAGTCCGGTGTAATGAGCCTCGATAACACTGGGTAAAAGATTCGCAACAGCTGTGCCACTTGTAGTGATCACAACGGTTGGTTTGTTATTTTTTTTTATTTTTCCAAGAGCAAAAAAGCCGGCACTTCTTTCTTCAAAAAAGCTGTAAACATTAATATCTTTTTTTAAATTTTCAAGCACATGAATAAAGGGAGCATTTCTTGCTCCGGCACACACAACAAAATCTCTCACGCCCCAAAGGTAAAGCTCATTTATAAGCTGAAAGCTTGATTTTACATTCATAGCCCAAACATCCTAAATACAGCTTGTCTTTTAAGGCTTAACTCATTCCACTCTGAATCTAACTGGCTTTCAGGCACAACACCACAACCACTAATAACGCTTAAGCCCTCTGTTTCATTCCATTGAACATTTCGTATGGCAACAAGCACTTTACTTTCACTACTTGATAAATGAACACCAAAAGGTGCTCCAAATCGCATCCTCTGCTCTTTGCCTTGGCTGTTTTCAATGGCCCAGTCCCAAAAATGAGATTTCGGATAACCTCCAAGGGCTGGCGTTGGGTGAAACTTTGAAACAATCTGTTCAAATTTAAGATCAGTTTGTAATTCAATTTGAATTGGAGTTTTTAAATGCCAAAAGTCTCCAACACTCCAAGCTTCAGTCTCTTTGGTGGTCAGTTTATGACCATTAAAGCTCTCTTTAATTCCCTCAATGACCAAATGATGCTCTTTTAGCTGTTTTTGATCCTTAATAAGTGCTTGAGGATCTTGCGCCGTTCCTGCAAGGGCCAGGGTTTTTAAGTTGTTCTTGTTTTTTTCAAATAAAACCTCAGGACTGATTCCTAACATGCCCTCTTCTTGAGTCCAAAACCCATAGGCATGCTGCCCTGGAGCCGTTAATAAGAGTTTATGGATTAAGTTTTTTAAAACAAAATCTTCAGGGATTATTGGAGACTTGGCAAAAACTATCGGAACGGCTTTTTCTAATTTTTGCGAATCAAATAGCTGCTGGATTTCCTGAAATTCCTGGGCAAAGTCAGATTTTTCTGGCTGTTTCCAGTTCCAGGTTAAAGAGTTCATCTGCTCCCATTGGTGCTGTAGCTGTTTTAAGCTGATCTTTTCACCTTCTTTGCGCCCTTCAAGAGACTGCTGCAACTCAGAGCTAGTAAAGCTTTTATAATTTTTAAACCATAGCCATTGGTTTTGGTTTTTCATAAAGAAATCAGGAGCATACAGAGATGGTTGATTTGGATCTGGCTTATCTTCCCAGCTATAATCTCCCCAAAATACTAGCCAACTGGTGTCTGATTCTTGTATAACCGCACCACTGTATAAAAATTGATCTAGGACAAACATGAAAACCTTACCGCCAAACGTCAAAACTGGTTGGACTTTACTGATGTATAAGGTATTTTTTTAAACCAAATGGGCGTAAATGTCCATCTGTTGAGGTTATAAATGAAAACGAAAACTGTGAAAATTGGGTCCACGCTCATTGGCGGTAGTCATTTTGCTGTATTTGCAGGCCCGTGCTCTATTGAATCTGAAAAACAAGCCTTTGAAACTGCTGAGTTTGTTAAAAGCAAAGGTGCCTGTGTGATCCGTGGTGGTGTTTATAAATTACGCACGAGTCCCAATAGCTTTCAAGGTTTGGGTGAAAAAGCCTTTTCTATTGTTAAAAAAATCAGATCAGAACTAAATATTCCTTTTGTTACAGAAGTCACTGACCCAAGGCAGATTCCTGACCTGGCTGGAGTGGTTGATGCTTTTCAAGTGGGTTCACGAAATATGCATAATTATGAGCTTTTAAAAGAACTTGGACAAACAAAAACACCGATCATTTTAAAGCGCGGTTTTTGTGCAACGGTTGAAGAGTGGCTGAAGGCTGCTGATTATTTGGTTCAAGGTGGTAACGAAGACATTATTTTTTGTGAAAGAGGCATCCGTAGCTTTGAAACTGTCACTCGAAACACTTTTGATATTAATGCTATTGTTTATATTAAACAGCGTACAGAGTTTCCCATCATTGCAGACCCTAGTCATGGCACAGGAATCAGTGACTTTGTCACACCTGTCACCTTAGCTGCTGCCAGTGCTGGAGCTGATGGGGTTATGGTTGAAGTTCACCCAGAGCCGAATAAAGCTTTGTCTGATGGTTTTCAAGCTTTAGACTTTGAAAATTTTGATCAAATGATGACTCAATTAAAAAATGTTTTATCTGTATTTAATAAAAAGCTTGAGAGTGTGTAAATGCAAACAATCAAAGGCCCTGAGCCGGAATTTATAAAACAAACTTTTAATTCTATTTCTTCTAACTATGACAAAGCCAACGATGTGATCACTCTTGGAATGGTCAAGCGCTGGCGAAAAAAGTTTGTTGAGTTAAGTGAGGCAAAAAAAGGTGACCATGTTTTAGACTGTGCCACGGGCACCGGCGATTTAGCCTTTTGCTTTAAAGAGGCTGTGGGCCCTGAGGGTTATGTGCTAGGCACTGACTTTTGTGATGGAATGCTGGAAGAAGCCCCAAAAAAAGCCAAACAAATGAATCTTGAAGTGGATTTTGAATTGGCTGATGCCACTCAACTTCCTTATGAAGACAATCGTTTTGACATTACTAGTATTGGTTACGGCATTCGTAATGTTGAAGACCCCCTTAAGGCTTTACAAGAAATGGCTCGAGTCACAAAACCTGGTGGCAAAGTCATGATTTTAGAAACAGGAGACACTGGAAATCCTATATTGCAGCCATTTATAACAGCATACTTTAAATACTTAGTTCCTCGCTTAGGTGGATGGGCCGGTGGCAATAAAAAAGCCTATGAGTATTTAAATCAGTCCTCTACTCACTTTCCCAGTAAAGAAAAGTTCATTGCTCTTATGGATCAAGCACAGGTTTTTAAACACAGGGAATTTTCTTCTCTAATGGGTGGTGCCAGCTTTATTTATAAAGGCATTGTTAAGTAATATCTCAATAGTAGTTTTGGACTTATCTAAGAAAAACATTAGAGCTTTGTTAAAAATAAGGCTTAATTTAAAACTCTGATTATCTATTAAATACAAACATCTAAGCCAACAACAATGGCGCTCATACTAAAAGCCACTGTCGCCAATGGCGACATGACTTTTTTAGTGAAAATATATTAATCCCTTGGAAAGGGTCTGTGACCTTTAACAACAGCACAGGGCTCTAAAACATCAACATCTCGAACATCTATATAGCCTCTTCTTGGCAAAGAGCTTTTTGGATAATCTCTGTAGTGTCTAAATGGAGTGTCGATAAGAGTTTCAACTTTGTATCTATCATAACTTTCTGTGGTCACTCTTTTTTGAATTTTCAATAAGGTATACTCTGGTAACACCTCAGCGCCTGCATTTGTTAAAGAGGCTTGAAAGAGCTCATTGTCTTTAACCACATCCACATGTTGTGAGTGTGCTTTGGGATAAATAACTCCTCGATGAGACTTCATATGTCTTCCAACAATAGCAATAAAACATTGAGAAGTATTAGAAGCAATTGGTAAATATGGGGAAACAGTCACTGTAGCCACAGACTTATAAGAGGCTGCAACGGGAACCGTCACTTCTTTTTTGTGCCAGCCAGGTATTTGAATCGTATATTTTAAATTGGCTGTTTTTAAATCAGATAGATTTTTAGCTGTCTCCATATTTTCATTCAAACGAAAGCTGTAGTGATTTTCTAAGGTTCCCTGATGAAAGTAAGTGAAGTTTGACTGACTTAAATAAGCTTTAGTGGAACTGAGTTGATGAACTAGGTTGTTTTTTTCATAAAACTCAGCCACTGAGTTTGGTGTCAGCTCCTCAATTTCAACGACTTGTTTTTTAAAATCCTTGTAGGTTTGAAGACTGACTTTTACATCATCTGTGAGTTCTAAAAATAAATAGTCTTTAAGCTCTTGTAAAAACACATCAAAATAAGAGTCAAAAACCTGAAAGCTTTCAGACCTTAAGCCCTCTTTTTTGTAGGCTTTTGCAATTTCACTTGGAGGTGTAAAGCTTCTGGCATAACCGCTTGGAACATCAATTACAATCTGAGTAGAAAACTTCTTAAATGGTTTTACTGGAAAAGTCTTAGAAATTTCAGATTTAATCAGACTATTTGCTTCGGTAAATAGGTCTCCTGATTTTAAGTAAGAGCGATAAGCTGAACTGTGCTGAATTCCATACTCAGACATCTTGTTATCAAAGATTTTTGTGATCACAGCATAACCAGGATGTGTGGCTGGGCAGTTGGCCTTAGCGTTTTTTCTGTACTCATCTTTGTAGCCTCGTTCACGGAACATATCTTCGGCATTTGAAGCCGACTGACATTTTTTATAAATACGAGCAATGCCAATCTCTATAGGAGAGTTAAAATGGGGAAGATCCACGGACATAAATTTTGAGGCGTTAGAAATTAGCTTTGTTTCAAATTCATTATTTGAAACTTCATTCACAGATATATAATCAAATCGAGCGTCTGGTGTTTCAACCACCATGTCAGACTCTCTATCTGGTATTAAATAATCTTTAATCACATCTGCTGCATAGGAGGAAATTTTTTGCAGAATTTTATCACTGTAGACCTTTGTTGAGCTTCTAATGTCCCCAGCTATGTTGTAAATATCAAAATCATTGGGCAGTTGAAAACGTTCATCAGCCTGTCCCTCAAGCATAGTTCTTACCACTCGAGCTGTTACACTTCCAAAGCTCATACTTTCAAGTTCTGTAAATGAAATACCACCGACTTTTGTGACTATTGGGCCATACCAACTATTGACCACAGTGGCGGCCATTGGAGAGCCGTGGTGAGGGGTCCCTAAAGTGAGTAGAAGCTGTAAGTTAGCTGGGTGCCAACGCTTGATCTCTTCAAGTGACATGGAAGGCATTTGCTCGGACTGCAAAACATGCAAATCACTGACAGCAAATTTTTTAAGTTTTTTTCTACCAGCATTATAACCACAAACACTTTTATCCGCTCTACGATCTTTGGTGATGCACTGAAGTGCATAAGAGGTGGCTATGTAGCCCCCTTGAGAATGGACAAGAAAGCCGTAAGGAGTGTTTGGATTTAAATCAAACTCACGAAAATGGTTTAAAACTTTAGCGTATAAAATATCTCTAAAATCAAACAGCTGCACTTGCTGGTGTCCTGTTGGATAGCTCAACGGGACCACCCGCATATCTGGATACCTAGTTTCTAAAATAGATTTAAAGTCTCCAAAAGTGGTTACATCCCCTTTTAGCCCATGAAGCATAAAAAGTATAAACTTTGGTTTTTTAACATGTGAGTTCTCACAGTACTCATAGTTGTTGCTTACACTCTGAATGAGACTATCTGATGAGGCTTTAAAGGTGCTAGCTAGTTTGGAGCATGGATTTTCGCGCTCTGCAGCCATGCCCATATGAAATGACAAAATAATTATTGATAAAATAAAAGCTTTCACACATCCCCCCCAAAGAAAAACTTTAGACTTTTATAATAAAACACCCTCTGGAACTCAACCCATCCAAAGCTCTTCATATGCATTAAATTTTCTACAATTAAATATTTTGAAGGATTTTCGCAGTTAAAAATGCTTTCTATCTCTCATTCGCTCATTAGCGCCCCAACACCAGCCCATAGCTGTTGTGGCTTGGTCCATTTCAAAGAGTATAAGCTTTTAAGGCCTCACACCTATGCTAGACCAGAACTCTGGATAAGTCTTATTAACAACATTAGGGTCATTGATAGTAATTGGGTAGCCCATGGCCATGTATAAACTCGCAGCCATTGCCATTCGAGGGTCATGACCTTCATCATAAACCACAGGAGTCATATTGAAATCGGGCTCACCTTTTTCTATCAAAAGTCCATCTTTCCATGGGTGGACATTGCGCCCAACGGCTTGTAGTAAGCTTATACAATTCTCAACACAATGAGACTCTTTAAAACTCAATTGAGCAGATCCATAGAGCTTGCTTTCGTAGGGGAAAAATCCAAACAAAGCCGCGGTCATTGGAAACATATCTGGGATCTCATTAAATTCAATAGCCATAGGCATGAGTGGAGCTGTTTTTTTAACAACTAATGTGTTTTCTTTATAGTATATCTCGGCCCCCATAAGCTTTAATAGGTTTACAAAGGCAAAGTCTGGTTGAACACTATGGTGAGGAAACTCCTGAATTCGTGCAGAACCACGAAGCAAGGCATGACAAGCTAAGGCATAGCAGACACTCATATCTGGCTCTAGTTTAAAATTAGCGACACTAATACTTTGGCCTTTATCTATAAAGTAGCCATCTTTAGAGTGCTTAATGGTCATACCAAGTGCCCCTAAAAAACTCAGTGTTAAATTTAAATACGACTGTGAAACAAGGGCCTCGGAGTGTCTATGTATAAATAAAGGTTGCGGTAACTCCCAGGCGGAAAGCAGAAGGGCTGATAAAAATTCAGAGCTTTGTTTTTGATTCACATGCAGTCCGTCCCCCTGAGGCTTCCAACCATAAGAAATGATTTTTAAATAACTCTCCCCTATTTCAACTTCACAGCCCAACTGCATTAAAATTTTAAGCAAATCATTTTGCCGCAGCTTGAATAAACGATTTGATGCTTTTAAAATATATTGGCCTTTTTGACGAGAAACTCTTAAAGCTAAATAGTTTAAAATGGTTCTACTATCTCCACACTCAATTTCTTTGGCTCCGTTTTGAAAGTCCTTTAGAGCTTTTTTCATAGACAAAATGTCCTCACATTGGGAGTCACCTTCAATACTTAAATGTGGGAAAAAGCTTTGAACAATTAAGGCTCGATTGAGTTGATCTTTTGAGCCACAGACTTTACCAACAAAGTGCAGTTCACTCATAAAAACCAACCCATTTTTTTGAAAATATCATTGAATCAAAAGCGCAACAGCTTTGTATTTTATTTTTAGAATTACTTGGGGCTAAAAAAAAGCTCATTCAAACCTTTAGTTTTTGATGATTGTATCAATACAAAACAAGTTCATATCACATATATACACTGCACTTCAAAAGTTCAATTTTTTGTCGAAATTTTAGCTAATCTTTTGGCCGGTGCTGCCGATAAAGATTAAGTAAGCAGGGTGTTGTTATGAATATGGTCTGGGGATGCTCTTAATAATTGTGGATTTCATGTTGATTTTCGCCCCAGAGTTTAGGTTTTGTTTTTTTAATGGGCTAGTGTCCTGGTGCCCCTCAAGCTATCATTAGGCACTAGCCCTTATTTTTTTATTTAGGGTCTAAGATATCTCTAAGTGCATCACCTAAAAGATTAAAAGCTAATACCACAATCAAAATACATAGCCCTGGAAGAGTCACAAGCCATGGAGAGCTTTCCATATAGGGTTTGTAGTCAGCCAGCATCACTCCCCACTCTGGAGTTGGAGCTTGAGCTCCAAGACCAAGAAAGCCAAGGGCTGCAACGTTTAAGATCCCATCGCTAAATGCCAAAGTGGATTGTACAATGATAGGGCCCCAACAGTTTGGTAAAATATTTTTAAAAAGAATTCTGCTGTGACCTGCACCAAAGTTTTTTTCAGCCTGAACATAGAGCTTCTCTTTTTCACTCATCACTGTGGATCTTACAATACGAATAAACCCAGGCAAGGCCACAATACTGACGGCTAAAATACCATTGACTAAATTTGGCCCTAGGATGGCAGCTATAACAATAGCTATTAATATACTCGGCAGTGACATTAAAATATCAACAAACCGAGAAATTAAAGCGTCAAACTTTCCTCCAAAATATCCCGCAAGTAAACCGAGAAACACACCAATGGAGAAAGAAATAAACACAACAAAAAAACCTGTTCCAATTGAAATTCTAGCACCATATATGAGGCGGCTTAACAGGTCGCGACCAATATCATCAGTGCCAAGAAAAAATGCCGCCTGACTACTTGAACTCCAAATAGGTGGCAGTCTTAACACTCCTTCATGCAATTGACTTGGATCATAAGGAGCAAGAGCCGGAGCAAACACAGCGATTAAAACAAAAACCGCTATAAAAAATAAACCAACCTGTCCTCCACGATGTGATTTAAACTTTTTTAGTATCTTAGACCAAGTCACTGATTACTTCCTCAATCTCGGGTTCACAACGATGTATAAGAAATCCACAAGGGAGTTTATAACAAAAATAATTAAAGCTATCAGCACAACCCCTCCTTGAATCACAGGATAGTCTCTGGCTTGAACTGCATTGAGAATCCATTTACCTATGCCCGGCCAAGAAAAGATAGTCTCTGTTAAAATGGCTCCAGTAAGTAATGTGCCAAACATAACACCCATTACCGTTAGTATTGGCATAAAGGCGTTTCTTAAAGCATGTTTTGAAATCACATAGACCGAGCTTAAACCTTTAGACTTAGCGGTTCTTATGTAATCTTCTTTAAGTACATCCAACAAACTTGATCGGGTCATTCGAGCAATGGCTGCCATAGGGATTGTGGCTAATACAATGGCAGGTAAAATCATGTGTCGAAGAGCTTGATTAAAAACTCTCACCGGGTTGTCCGAAAACCAAGAATCTATCAGGTAAAAACCCGTTACTGTATTCACCTCATACAGAGCACTCATGCGCCCTGCAACCGGGGTTATTCCAAAATGACTAGAGAAAATTAAAATCAGTACAAGCCCCCACCAGAAAATAGGCATTGAATAACCCACCAGCGCACTGCTCATAAGTATGGTGTCTATAAACTTTCCCTTATATAGAGCAGCCACAACACCGAGAATAAGCCCTACAATTATAGCAATGATAATGGCCATAATAGAAAGCTCCATTGTGGCAGGGAACCTTGAGATAAACTCACTCCAAACACTTTGCTTGGAATGAATGGAGGTTCCTAAATCCAATTGCATCAAATCACCTAAGTATATAAAAAACTGCTGATACATGGGTTTGTCTAAACCTAGGCTTTGCTTCATTTGTTGGTAGACTTCTGGGTCAGCACCTCGTTCCCCCAACAAAGTAAGAACAGGGTCACCGGGGGCAAGCCTTATTAACAAAAAAGCAAATAGGCTCACTCCAAATAAAGTTGGTAGAGCTGAAAAAAGTTTTTTACCAAACTTTAGAATCATTGAGATTCTTCTCCAAAAAATAAGGGATAAAACTGTTCCACAGACAGGGGATTGATTTTGTAGCCCTGAAGATCTTTATCCATAGCTTTAAAAACAGTGGCATGTGCAATAGGTGCCCATGGCGCTTCCTTGTGAAAGATTTCTTGGGCTTGTTTGTAGAGCTTGGTTCTCGTCTCTATGTCGGTTTCAGTTCGTGCTTTTTGCACCAATTGACTGTACTTTTTGTGACACCATTTGGAAATGTTGTTTCCACCCTCAATGGCTTCACAACTTAATAAAATGTTTAAAAAGTTATCTGGGTCGCCGTTATCTCCACTCCATCCAAGTTGAGCCATATCATGTTCACCTTTTCTGGTTTTATCTAAATAGGTCGACCAATCATAGGTGATGAGCTTTACTTTAATTCCTATCTTTGCTAGATCGGCCTGCATCATCTCTCCCATTTTCTTGCCATTGGGGTTGTAAGGTCTGGAGACCGGCAAAGTCCAAAGCTCTGCCTCAAAACCTTTTTCATGTCCTGCTTGTTTTAAAAGTTGTTTCGCTTTCTCAAGATTGTACTCATAGGGTTGAATCTGTTTATTATAGGACCAAATTGTTGGAGGAAGTGGATTTACTGCCGGTGTGGCGTGGTTTAAATAAATGGCTTCCATATAAGAGTCTTTGTTCAAGGCATGGTTAATGGCTTGCCTTACAAGCTTATTATCAAATGGTTTTTTTGAGGTGTTAAATGCTAAATATCCCACATTTAAACCAGGGGCTGAGATGACCTTATGCTGCTTGGAGGCTTTAATTTTTTCTAAGTCCTGTGGTGCGGGCTCATTTAATAAATGACATTCTCCATTTAAAAGCTTTTGAGTTCTTACAGAAGCATCTGTGTTAATTGAAAACACCATTTTTTTAATTTTAGGTTCCCCTTTAAAATAAGCTGGGTGTGATTCAAATCTTACAATGGAGTCTTTCATGTATTTTTTAAATTGAAAGGGGCCAGTGCCAATGGGCTGTTGATCTATTTGCTGGTGCTGATCTTTGGCGGCCAATTGGTCCGCGTACTCTTTAGATAAAATGCTTGCATAGTCCATAGCTAAGTTTGCTAAAAAGGGAGCCTCTGGCCTGGTAAGCTGAATCACAATGGTGTGTTCATCTATCTTTTTGATTGAGTCTATGAGCTCGCCCATTCCCATGGATTCAAAATATTTATAAAGACCCCCACTAACATTATGATAGGGGTGTGAGTTATCTTTTTGCCTCATAAAAGAAAATATAACGTCATCAGCATTCATATTTCTGGTAGGTGTAAAGTAGTCTGTGGTGTGAAATTTCACATCTTCTCTTAATCTGAAAGTGTAAGTCATTGCATCTTCAGATATGTCCCAAGATTCAGCAAGAGCTGGAATAAGCTTGGTTTTTCCATGTTCAAACTCAACCAAACGGTTATAGATAGGACTGGATGAGGCGTTAAAGCTAGGGCCGTCGGTTGCCAGTTGTGGGTTAAAACTACTTGGACTTCCCACTGAGCAGAACACAAAAGTGTCAGTTGGAGCTTTAGATCCAGATGTACATTGAATTAAAAAAGCAGATAAACATATAATAAGAATATACTTCATTTTGGTGTCCCCCCGAATTTGGTCTAGTATTCCACAGATAAGGGAAGCTGCCAATGAATTGGCTCAATGCCGTGTTTCTTTAAATACTCATTGCATTTTGAAAAGTGCTTACAGCCTAAAAAACCTCTGTGAGCAGACAATGGAGATGGATGAGGAGCTTTTAATACCAAATGCTTTTTAGTATCTATAAACCCGCCTTTTTTTTGTGCATAAGAGCCCCAAAGCATAAACACAATCCCTTGTCTTTGCTGGTCAAGAGCATGTATGGCCTGATCAGTGAATTCTTCCCAGCCTTTTTTTTGATGAGATCCAGCCGCGCCAGCTCTCACACTTAATGTGGCATTTAATAGTAGCACCCCTTGATCTGCCCAATGTTTTAAAAACCCATGGGGTGGTATTTCAAAATTTACATCAGACTTAAGCTCTTTATAAATATTAACCAATGAAGGAGGAACCTTAACACCAGGTTTTACGGAAAAACAAAGCCCATGTGCCTGATTGGGGCCGTGGTAAGGATCTTGTCCCAAAATAACGACCTTCACCTTCTCAAAGGGGGTTAAGTTAAAAGCTTGAAAGTACTCAGAGCCTTTTGGGTAAACTTTATTCGTTTTAACCTCTTCTGAAAGAAAGCTTTTAAGAGACTTCATATAGTCTTTTGAAAACTCATGTTCAAGGTGCTGTTTCCACTGTGGTTCCATGTTCACTAATGACATATGTAAATTTCCTCATTTTTTAGCTCTATAAATAAACAAAATTCATACATATATGAAAGTGTTTTGAAGATATCTTCATACCCCTATACCGCATAATAAAAGCACCGAAAAGCTTTATAGGTTATTTTTTTAGGAGATTATATGAAAGAAGATTTGGTGTTTAGCTGCCTTTTAGAACTGAATAGCTTTACTCAGCAAAAAGGGGACATTCATGTGACTCAGAAAAAATACAAATCTGGAGCAGCTCCTTTTGTGAATGTCACAATGACTTATAGCACAGAGGGTTTTTATTTTGAGGCTGAGGGATATGCGCAGCAATTTAATGATGCTTGCTATGAGGCAAAACTAAAGCTTTTGGAACAAATTAGTGTCTATTTAAATTAAATTTTTCGAGTTAAGCCGATAACTTTGCCCTTGATTTCTACAACTTCCGGATCATAGAAAAAAGAGGACATTTCTGAGTTTGCAGGTCTTAATTCAATTAAAGCTTTTTCTAAATTGGGGTGGTAGTACTTCACAGTAGCTTCATTATCTACAACGGCCACAACCATATCTCCTACTTGTGCCACAGGCTGTTGATGAACCAACAATGTGTCACCTTCCAGCACTCCGGCTTCAATCATAGAGTCGCCTTTTACAGTAAGAGCAAATGTTCTGCTAGGGTCTTTAACTAAACTCGGGCTAATATCTACATATGTGTCGTGCTCCATGGCTTCAATAGGAAGACCGGCCGCCACAGAACCGAGTAAAGGAATAGAGAAAGGCTCCGCCGAAGACGGAGCCTTTTTTTCAAAAAAAGGTCTTTTTTGGCTAAGGGTTTGGGTCAGAACACTTTTTTGAAAACTTTTTGAAGACTGAATCAACTCAATGGCTCTTTTTTGATTGCCACCGGGAGAATGAATGTAGTTTTTCTGTTGCAACTGTTTTAAATAGCGCTGAACAGAATTGATCGAGGCAAATCCAAAATGCTCTTTTATTTCCGTGAAAGTTGGAGAATAGCCTTTTTTTGAAATAAAGTTTTCTAAAAACTCTAAGACAGACTTTTCTTTTGGCGTGAGCGGTTTTGCTTGTTTTGTGACTCTTTTCATAGCTCCAAAATAGTTGTATGTTATGTGTAAGTCAAGTGTAAGTTTTATTTTTTTAAATTTATTTTTAATTCTACACTACGCCCAAAACAAGGTAATAGGTTCTATTAAATTAAGTCTATGATATCTTTGCATCTTTTAAACACCGAGGGTACAAAGCTAGCATGAAAAGTTTAAAACTGACAAAAATGACTGGCACAGGCAATGACTTTTTGATTTGGCCTGAAGCAGATTTTAAACCTGAAGATTATTTTAATGTTTTCAAGGTTTCCAATCGTTCTGAATTGACTCAAATATTGTGTGATCGTCATTTTGGAATCGGAGCCGACGGCTTAGTGATCTTATCTTTAAAAAGCCCTAGCGTTTTGGAGTGGGACTTCTACAACGCTGACGGCTCAAGTGCAGAAATGTGTGGCAATGCTTCAAGATGTGCCGCTCGTTATGCTTTCGAAAAGCAACTGATCTCACAGGAAAGTTTTGAAATTCTGACTGGGGCCGGCTCCATTTTTGCAGAAGTTATACAAAACTCCGTACGAGTAAAAATGACCAAAATAGACAACGCTCAATTGGGACAAACTTTGAAAATGGCCCATCAAAAAATTGATTTTGATTTTGTTAACTCTGGAGTTCCCCATGTTGTCATTTGCAAACAAGATTATATCTTAAATGATATTTTAAAAACTCTTTGTAAAGAAATTCAAGACAACCCCTTGTTTGCACCCGACGCCACTAACGTCACCCTTTACAAACCCCTATCAGATGGACATATTGAGTCCGTGAGTTTTGAACGTGGAGTTGAGGACTTCACACTGGCCTGTGGAACTGGGGCTGTTGCTGCAGCATTTAGTTACCGCAAAAAAAACCCTCAGTTTGACAGTGTAAAAGTCAAAGTTCCCGGTGGACAGTTGTTGATTGAATTTAAACAAGATGAAGTTTATATGACAGGGCCAGCAGAATATATTGCCGACATTGAATATAACTATTTAAAGGAAAAAGCATGAGTAAGTATTTTAAAATGAAAGTAGAAAAAAAAGTTTGGGAGACCAAAGACACAGCCAGTTTTTACTTACAGCCCTTAGATAAAGATTATGACTCCAGTTATGAACCCGGGCAGTACTTAACAGTTATTGCAGACATAAAGAATCAAGAGACCCCTAGAAGCTATTCTTTTTCATCCACCCCTAAAGTAGATCCTTATTTACGCTTTACAGCCAGAAGAGTTCAGGACGGTCTTATGTCTAACCACCTACTTGATCATATTCAACAAGGTGATGAGCTGCGAGTCACACCGATTACTGGAGAGTTTTACCATAAAGAAGATGTGAAAAACGCTGATTCCAACTTTCACCTCTATGCTGCGGGAAGTGGCATCACTCCCATACTGAGTATTTTAAAAGATATTTTATACCACTCCAAATCCACCAAAGTGGATTTAGTTTATTCTAATAAGTCCTATGACAACGTTATTTTTAAAGATGAAATTTTAAAACTCGCCTCTGAGTTTGAAGATCGCTTTAAGGTGCATTGGTTCTTCACACAGAGTAAAGGCGATATGAAAGATGCCCTAGAGCAACGCTTGTCTGGGGTTAGTATTTTTAGTCTTTCACAAAAACAGTTTTTCCCGTTCGTTGAAGAAAACACCTTTGTGTATATGTGTGGCCCGTCGGGCTTTATGTCAGCGGTGGAAAAGTATTACAAGTCGTCACTTTCAAAATGCCAACTGCGAAAAGAAAGTTTTGACATTGAAGACAACTTCACTCAAATGAGCGAGTCCGCCAAAGAAAGTTCTGAAAAAGTTTTTATTGGAAGTAACTATAAGGCGGTGAATTCAAAAGTGATTGCGGAAATTGACGGCGAGACTGTTGAGGTCGAATGTT
The DNA here is from genome assembly GCA_022450595.1 of Bdellovibrionales bacterium. Lineage (GTDB taxonomy): Bacteria > Bdellovibrionota > Bdellovibrionia > Bdellovibrionales > UBA1609 > JAKUPT01. The sequence continues at coordinate 7,771 of JAKUPT010000020.1, read as the reverse complement.
CTGAAGAAGAATCTCTTTTAGATGCCCTACTTACTGCCGGTGAAAACCCTCCTTTTTCATGTATGTCAGGAGCCTGTATGGCATGTATGGCTGTAGTTGAAGAAGGTCAGGTGTTTCAAGAAGATGCTGGTATATTGGTTGAAGAGAACTTAAAAAAGAATGAGACTTTAACCTGTCAGGCTCGCGCCATTAGCCCAGTCGTTAAAATTAAGTACGAAGACTTTTTATAAATTACCAGATACAGTCATGCTCATCGTGCTCACAGCGCTTGCAGTGATGGCGGTTTAAAAAATGTGCTCGAACGATGATCAAACTGCCAATGGTCACCACAATGGGCTCCCAATGATGATCCACAAACTCATGGATAAATAAGGTTCCAATTAAAACAATGATAAGGCCTATCATCATTAAAATCAGAGGCTTTTTTTGCTGATGCATTTTATAGCCCGAGTAGACAGCAAAAAGAGCCGTCGGTATTAAAAATAACAATAAAATACTATGAGTTAGATCTTCAGAAATTGGGATAAAGCCCGTGATCGCGGGAAAACCGATTAAAAAAACAGGCAATAAAATACAATGGAGAATACAAATACCTGACAGAGCCATTCCAACTCCATCCCATGTGAATTTAAATTTTTTCTTAGCTTTAGCTTTGCCCATATGGGTTATGCTTATGCTTTATGATAAACTCTGCGTCAACCAGAACTGCCCGTCTTAGAGTTTTTATCACTTAAGAAAGTTTGATAGATCTGTAAGCGCCTTATAGGGTATCTCATGTCCCCCTTTAAAGCCTGAGAACACTCCATGATGGCCTGATTTGGTTAAATCTTCATACAAGGCCTGAGCTCCCTCAAAAGGCAGTATGGGATCATTTTCACCATGGCTTTGAAAGAAGGAAATAGGAGCTAGTTTTTCAGCCAGCTCTAACCATAGATCCTTATTTAAGTAGGCTCCCGATAAAATAAGTAAATGCTGAACGAGAATAGATTGAGCAAGAACCAGATCCGTTGAAAGCATCGCCCCTTGGCTAAAGCCTCCAACAATCACTTGATCGTGATTTTTATTAATTTCATTTAAAAATTCATGGGCCATATCATGGGCTTTTTGAAGACCATCCGGACGATGCGCTTGAAAGTTTCTAAACTCTCCTTTTTGCATCAATCGATCCAATGCCTGCATATCAATGGGAAACCATGCCCGCCCTGAGGCAAAGGGCCCTAAGGGAACATTTAAAATTCCATTTGGAAAATAAAAATGAGCGCCACCATGGGGCTTGATAAACTCAGAAAGTCCTAAAAGATCATGACAATTGGCCCCATAACCGTGGAATAAAACAATGGCTGTTTTGGCTCCCAAGACTCCCGCCTCTACATACTCTAAACTTTTAAGCTTTTTCAGGCTCACTGATAAACTCCTTTTCATTATAAAGGGGTTCAGTTATATCATATTTATGGGGATAGAACTAAAGCTAATTCATTCTAAGTACACACCAAAATCTTGGATCAGCCTGCCAAGAGTTGGAATTTATTTAAAGTGGATGAACAAAAGCCTACTGGCAACAATAGATAAAAGCTCCCTTTGCATAAGTTTAGATGAGGCTCCTCCGAGTCTTGTGCGGCAAATAAAGGCTTTGCCAAAATGGAGCTATGAGTTTGACTACGCAGGAAAGCGATTGATTTTTAAATATGTTCCAGCCATTGAAGCTTTACTGACCTGGCCTGAAAAAGGCCGATCACTAAAAACTCTTATGAAACTTTTCAGAGCACAAATTGAGGAAATTAAACCACCCTTTACAGAGCTTGATCAACGTATTGAAAATTTAAATCAAATCAAGTCGTCTCATTAATCAGAACCCTTGGGCGCTCTGGCCTTTGAGGGATTCTCGCTGCTTTTCCAATAAAAACAAGGCCCTCAATATCCCACTGATTCCAGTCAATTTGAGTGGCCTGTTTAAAGCTTTCGTTGTTCATCATTCCGGTGGTGCTCCACTTACAAGCTATGTCATGTTGCCACAAATAGAGACTTAAAATCTGAACTCCACAGGCAAGACTTGCGTAGTCCTCTTTTTGGGTAAATGCATCTTCTTGTTTTTTTTGCAGCAGTGCCACCATCTCAGGAATATTTTCAAAGTTTTGGCGAACAGCCGATACTTGAACTGGGGTTGGGTTTGAAACTTTCTTTAATTTTTTTTCAACCAGAAGATTGATCAAAATATTTTTTTCCTCAGAACTCAACCTGTATGCTCCCCAAGGGAAGGTGTGCTTGTGGTTAGGTGCATAGGCCATAAGCTCAATGGCTTTATGAACAAGGTTAAAGTCAATGGGATCTTTTTTAAACTGTTGTGCGGTTCGACGGTTTTTTATGAGTTCTTCAATATTCAAACTAAATAATCCTTTTAAAAGTAGCCAGTTGAAATTATCATAAACACAGGATTTGTAACAAATAAAGGTTCATAAAAAAAATGAAAAGTATACTGTTTGTATGTTTAGGAAACATTTGTAGATCACCTGCTGCTGAAGGTGTAATGACCACCCTACTTAAAAAGCATGGAATAACAAATGTACTTGTTGATTCTGCAGGGACTTCAGCCTACCACGTCGGCGATATGGCTGATATGCGTATGAAAGATCATGCCCGGCTAAGGGGTTATGAGCTAAATTCTTTGGCTCGGCGATTTGACCCAATGGATGACTTTAAGAAATTTGATCTTATTTTAACCATGGATCAGTCTAACTACAATAATGTACTTCGGTTGGCCCCTCAAGAAGAGTTAAAGGCCAAAGTTCAACGCTTTACTGATTGGTGCAAGATTCATGAAGTGAGCGAAGTGCCTGATCCTTACAGCGGAGGCGCTGAAGGTTTTGAGCTGGTTATGGATATTATAGAGGATGGGTGCCAGCAAATTTTAATAAAATTAAGGGATTAAAATTCTCATCAAGACTTGTTTACAGTTGTCCTGATATAAGACTTAACAGTAAGTTAACAAACAAACCTGAATATGACTCGTATTCACTCAAAATTAGCGAGAAAATGTCAAAATATTTTAAAATTTCTCAATCTGAGTCTATTGTTTTTTTAATTCACACCGATAATTATTTATAGGGCTAAAAACTAGACTGTTAGTGCGAGGAAGAATGCAGCGGAAACTGAATAGCATACCAACAAATATTATATTATTAGATAAAAATCAAAACATAGTGGATGTGAATGATTCTGCTTTACGTTCATTTGGATTTGATAAAAAACAATTGCTTGGAAAAGCTCTTGAAAACTTAATTGCTGAAGATAACAAAGAGTATGTGCTTGAACTCTTGAAAAAGAGTTTTAATGAAGATTTAACTTATGAATTTATGACTGATTTTATTGTTGGCGAACAAACTGTTCATACTTTGTTTCATATAAAATCCGAGGGCGATCATATTATTGCCTGCTTAACCCCAAAGTTACCAGAAAAAGAAAAGCTTATTGAACTTTACTGGAAACAGTCTTTTTTAAAACCGATTATTGAAAGCTCTAAAGATGGGCTACTTTTAATTGATAAAGAGTTAAAAGTCAGACAATTTAACCAATACGCCTGCGAGCTTATGATTGCTCTCACACAAAATGAGAAACTTTGTGAATACAAAGAAATTGAAGAGTTTAAAATCACTGATATTTTAGACATTGAAGAATACACAGATATTAAGCAGGCTCTCTTCAAAAAATCTGAATCCGCTCAAGATTTGTTTTCTAAAACTTATAAAAGAAACCAACAACACATTCATGTTCATTTGCGCCCCATATGGGCCGATGAATTGGGTTTTATGGGCTATGCTTTAACTTTAAAAGATGTCTCACCTGAGATTAAAGCCGTGAATAACTTAAGTGCAAACACTGAAAACTTAATACGCCTGACACAATTAGCAGAGGGCTCACAGCTTACAAACGGAATCTTACATAACACTGGTAACGCTTTATCGCATTTATTTGTGTCGTTAAAAGAAATAGAAAAGGTTTTAGACGGTTCAAGTCTAAAACAGCACCAATTAGTTGTAGATAAACTAAACGGCAACACTGATATGGAAACTTTGAAGAATAATTTGCCGGAAATTTTTATAGAACTTGAAAAGCTTTATAAAATGGAACATTCAGAGATTAAAATTCAATTACAAAGACTCTTTAATGTGTGCGAAGGTATACAAAAAATTATTGAATCACAGCAAAGCTTCGCTAGCTATTCTGACAATTTAGAAAAAATCACTTTGAATGATTTTTTAGAAGATGTCTTCACTGTAGAAAGTATTGGCCTGCAAAGACACTCAGTTAAAATTGTTAAAAACTATGATACAAAATCAAAAATCGCTGCGTTTGGACAAAAAAGTCATTTGTTTCATACATTACTAAACCTGATCAAAAACTCAAAAGAGGCCATGAACTCTAAACCCATCGATCACAGAGAGATGAGAGTCAAACTTCATAATGATGATTTTTATGCCTACATTGAAGTCACCGATAACGGATATGGCATTAGTAAAGATAACATAAAAAAAGTCTTTAACTATGGTTATACCACAAAGTCCTCTGGACATGGATTTGGCCTTGCCACCTGCAAAAAATATCTTGAAGAAATGAATGGAGAAATTACGGTTAAAAGTGAGGGCCTTAATAAAGGTGCCACTTTTATATTAAAACTGCCACTTAGACTGCAATCTAGAAAGACTAAAAAGAGGGCGGCTTAAGATGAGTACTAAGCCTAAAATTCTTATCTGTGATGATAATGAGTCTATCCATGATGACTTTCGATTCACCCTTGGGTTTTCTGAAGCTCAGCAGGAAAAGCGTGAGCTATCAAGTAAGCTATCCTCATTAATTAATGAAATTGATGGTGACCAGAGTGAAAACACACAAGCTAATAATGACTCGGTTGAGTATGAGCTTCATTTTGCAAAACAAGGTGAAGAGGCCATGCTAAAGGTGGTCGAGGCCGAAACTCAAAATGCCCCTTATTCTTTGATATTTATGGATGTGAGAATGCCACCAGGCATTGACGGCATTCAAACTATAAAGCTTTTACGAAAAGACTACCCCCACCTTGAGTTTGTTATTTGCACCGCTTTCTCAGATTACAATTGGGAAGAGATTGCCAAAGAGCTTGGACACACTGATAAAGTTTTATTTGTTCCTAAACCTTTTGATCCCACTGCCATAAAACAAATTGCTCTGTCTCAAACTATTAAATTTGCATTGAATCAAGAAAATCAAGCCTATAGCAATAAGCTTGAGACTATGGTTGAAAAAAGAACCGAGCAACTCAAACAACAGCTTGAAGAAATAAAAAACATGCAAGAAACCCTAGTAAACCAAGAAAAGTTGGCCTCACTAGGAACAATGACTGCCGGCATTGCACATGAGCTTAAAAATCCATTGCATTTTATCTCTAACTTTTCAGACTCAATATTAAATATTATTCAAGAGGTAAATGAAAACATTAAGACTACAACAGATCAAGAAGACTTAAATGAACTTACAGAGCTTATGTTTACCACCAGCAAAAAAATAAAAGAGCACGCCGCAAGAGCCAATTCAATTATTGAAAGCATGCTGATTCACTCACGGGGTGAGGGAATTGTTGATGAAACTGAGAACATTAATAACATTATTAATAAATATCTAAACTTGGCCTACGTGAGCGCAAGATCGCTACATTCAAATTTTCACTGTCAAAATATTTTAAATTTAGATACTGAAATTAAAGATTCCGCTTTTGTTATTCAAGATATGGGAAGAGTATTTATAAATATTTTGAGCAACTCCTACTACTCAATGAGTGAAAAAGCAAAACAGGCAAAAGATTTTAAGCCACGTTTAGAAGTAAATACGAAACACTGTGAGGATGCCTTTGAAGTTATCATTAAAGACAATGGAGAAGGCATAAGTGATGAAAAACTCAAACATATTTTTGATCCATTTTACACCACCAAACCAACAGGTGTTGGGACTGGACTTGGGTTATCAATTAGTTATGACATTATAACAAATCAACATCAAGGGAGTATGATTTGTAAAAGTCAACCCGGTGAATGGACTGAGTTTACTCTCCGTTTACCCTACTTAAACCACCTACAAAAAAGGAACGTTGCATGATTAGGTTAATGGTTGTAGATGATGAAAAAGACTCGCTACTGTTGTATAAACTAATGTTTAGAAAAGAAATCAAAAACCAACAGGTTGAGCTTTATTGTTACGACTCAGGAGAGAAAGCACTGAAGGCTCTTAAAAATGAACTGTCTGGAAAAGTCGATTTAGTTTTGAGTGATATTAATATGCCCAATATGGACGGATTTGAGTTGTTAAAAGAAATCAAAAAAATCAATCAAAGGCAAAATGTCTATATGGTTTCAGCCTATGGTGATGATATTCATGTTAATGAAGCAAAGTCCTTAGGAGCCAGTGACTATATAAGTAAACCCGTAAACTTCCCCTACTTGAAAGAGCTTATCTTTCAAGCTAGGGCTGCGTAATCTTAAGGTTTTACTCACAATAACGATTAATTACTAAGCTTCTTTTCTAAGAACTTCAATCAAGGCGTTAAGCGCATCTGTTGAGGTAAAGATTCCATAGACCTCATCGTTATTATCCATCACAATAGCACTGCCATACTTATTTCTAGACATTTCGAAGGCCACATCATCAAGATTGGCTTCAAAACTCACCGTGTATGGGTCGGCGGTCATGATGTCTTTAGCCTTTAACTTAAAATTTAGATCAAACCTGTGGGTTAAGTTCACATCTCGGTGAGAGATGATTCCTACAGGTTGACCTTGATCAATCACAGGTAAATGACGTATGTCTTTTTCCATCATGATTGTTTTAACTTTATCCAAAGAGTCCTCTTGGCTCACAGTGATCGGGTTCACAGTCGTGAACTCTTCAACTTTAATAGAAATTGGTCTCATTTTTACTCCTTACCCAAAACTAAAATTCCTAATGCCTTTTAGTTAATTTGAATTCTTCGTCTTTCTTTTTCTTTTTCACGCTTAGGAATTTCTAAACTTAACACTCCATCTTTATATTTAGCATCGATTTTATTATCATCAATGGGTTTGTCTAAGTGAAAGGATCTAGAGTAGGAGCCATAGTAAATTTCTGAAAAAAATTGTTTTTCTGACTTCTCTTCCTTTTCCTCTTGGCGCTCGGCCTGAATGGTTAGAGTTTGATTCTCGTAATCAATGCTAATATCTTCTTTTTTAACACCAGGGATATCTACTCTAAAATAGTAATTTTTTTCGTCTTCTTTGACTTCACAACTGGGTGAAAAATTAAAGTCCACCTCTCTGTTTTTCATTGGAGTGGGCATCATGTCTGAGGTAAAAAACTGATCAAACATGTCTCCAAAAGGTCTTGACCAATCTCTGTTAGTTAGGCTCATTCCATTTTTTTTCATGTAAAACTCCTTTTTTGGTTAATAAAACATAAACTATTTGAGCAACTGTTATGCCAACCCCTTCCCCGAACAAATTGTTTTTGTGTGTTGTTTGAGAAAAAGTGTCACAACAGTTGAGCACTTAGTCTCAGTTTAATAAAATTGAGTAAAACTTTCTTTTTGGAATGATGAAAAGATTGTGTAAAGAGCTACACAGATATTTGTCTTTATAATTTAATATTCGGCCTTTTTCGACCTTCTTGTGACAATATAAATACCCACACAAAGCCCCGTAAAGATCATAATGGCTTTTAATTCTGTGCTAGCAGTACTGTTGTAAACGGCCATACCAATCCCCAGACTCATTAA